>JALNZH010000078.1 GCA_023229405.1 Bacteroidota bacterium | reverse complement strand
TCTTGTGCCGACCAAATCTTTATACCATGTCGGCATTCCTTCGGAACCCCGTCAAGAAAAGAAGGAATAAGTTTTTCTCTTGTATGATTTATTTTGAACAAGTATGATGCAACATATATTAAAGAAACATCTGAAAAATAGGGTGTCCTTTGTCATTCTGGGCACGTTCGCTTCACTCAGTATAAACTTGCGAAGAATCTTGTTCTTCCATTTGAATGGAAAAACGAGATTCCTCATTGCACCGCTCCTCGGAATGACATTGATATGAGGTTTTTCAGATGTCGCTAAAAGTGAGACAGAGCTGATTATTAATGGAAAACTGGAGTAAAGACTATATAAAATTCTTTGTGTCTTTGTGTGAGATAATGTCCTTTTGAATAATCCCCAATTTAAAATAGAGCAGAAGCTCAACGAAAGCGCCACGACGGTGGTCTATCGTGCATTCGATCAAGTGCTTCATCGGACAGTGCTGCTGAAAGTACTGCATAAGCATTTAGCGAACGATCACGATCTGAAGCAACGCTTTGTACGCGAGGCGCGAGCCTGTGCAGCGCTGCATAGTGAACACATTGTGCAGATTTATGATCTGACGGAGATTGATGGGGCACCGGCGATCGTGATGGAATTTGTGGAAGGAAAGTCGCTGAAAGAGTTGATCGCATCCGGTTCGACTGGATCATTTGAATTTACGAAAAAAGTTGGTGCACACATTCTTCATGCATTAGTTGTTGCTCACGAGCGCGGTATCATCCATCGTGATATTAAACCGGGAAACATTCTGGTGTCGGAGAATGGAACGGTGAAAGTGACAGATTTTGGACTTGCCTACGTTGCACTTTCCCCGACAGTGACGATGGAAGGAATGGTGCTTGGTACCCCAGCGTATATGGCGCCGGAACAGGTTCGCGGAGACGATATCGATCAGCGAACCGATCTGTTTGCGCTTGGTGTTACATTGGTAGAAACGTTGACCGGAGAGAGGATCTTTGAAGGTTCAACCTACACCGAATGTATGAAAAAAGTGCTCGCCTTTAAAATTCAAGAACTTGATCGCTTTGATAAACATTCGACTCCAGAATTTACCACATTTTTAAGAATGTTATTACATCCTTCAAAATCCGACCGGTATGTATCATCACGGGATGCGTTGGCAGGTATTGGTGAACAAATTCCGATTGACAAAAAAGTGACAAACGGGAATCCTTTGCCAAAAAATAGGAACAATAGGATCATACCGATCGGTATGACAGTAATTGTTGCTTTAGCAGTAGTGTTTGGATTGGTGGAGTTCGCTCAGCAAGGAGAAGGGCAAAAAATTGTTGAACAGATTCAATCGACAGATTCAACAAACGATAATCAACAATCGATGATCAGGCAACCAATTGATCCGTCTGTTGAATTTGTTCCGGTGCCGATGGTAAAACAAAATCCTGTGAAACTCGCTTTGCCAATCACGAAAGATTCAGGAAGATTGTTATTGACCAGCACGCCGTGGGCAAAAGTATATGTGGATAACCGATTGATCGGAGAAACACCGATTGCAAAACCGGTTATACTTGCGGCAGGCGATCACATGGTGATGTTTACCAATCCTTCCTTTGATCCGATTGTCACAACAATCACGGTCGAACCTGGAAGAGAACTTACAGCAATCGGTAATTTTGTGGAAAATGCAGGATACCTGATGTGTGTCATTTCCCCCTGGGCGGAAGTATATGTTGATGAACAATACAAAGACACCACACCGCTTACCAAGCCGTTAATCCTCTCATCGGGGAAACATACCGTTCGTTTTAAGAATGCTGCATTTTCGGATATCACGAGAGAGATCAACGTTAAACCGAAAGATACTGTAACGGTTACTATTTCGTTTACACAATGAAAAATACCCTCATCGTTTTTTTTCTGCTATTGCAGATTAGTGCACAATCAGTTGCACAAGAACGTTCGCTCGACTCACTGTTGTCAGTTATAGAATCGGCTTATAATTCCGGACAATATGTTTCGTCGGAACTAGAAGCCCGCAGAATGTTCGAACTGTCCGGTCTCAATGATTCTGTGAAAGTGCAGTTGGAAAAATGGGTTGCATTTTCACTGATCGCTCAAGGAAAATCTTCGGCTGCCAAAGATCGTTTTGTTGCTCTGCTTCAACGGGATGACTCCTTCGAACTCGATCCGGTGTTCACTTCTCCGAAGATTCTTTCCGTTTTTAATGACGCACGTGTTACGTTCGTTACCATGCGGAAATTAATGTCGGCTGATTCATTACATCAGATCAATCGGCAATCGTTTGCCGAAAACCGCGGTATTTCTTTTCGCACCATAGTTTTTCCCGGATGGGAACAAATACATTGTGGGAGAACAGAAACGGGGTATTGGCTGCTTGGCGCTGGAATTATCAGTCTAACATCCGGTGCAGCGTGTGAGGTGTTTCGGGCAAACACCAGGGAAGAATATTTGAAGGCAACGACCACAAGTGAGATAACCTCACGATATAATTCATATAACACCTTCCGAAAAGCCGAGGTGTACTCCTTAGCAGCATTTGCGGTAATCTATGTCCTGTCAGAAGTGGATGTATTTTTGAATACTGATGTGACCTTCGAGCCAACGTATTCCAGTCAAGGAAGTGTTACCCTTCAATTATCCTTAAAGTTTTGAGCAACTGTGAAGCGCACAAAATGCATCGGACATGCAGATTTTGCATGATGCTATTTAAAATGTCCTAAAATTTGAAGAAAATGGCCGATTTTATTGTGGTACAATCGTTGTATTAAAATCAGTGTCGTTCTCACATTCACATGCATCACGCCCGCGGATGTCGGTTCTGTCCAACAACGCGGGAAGAATTTTATCCGTCCCTAAATTGCGGACGATGAGAATAAATTATCACTAATTTACCGTTGGAGGAATTATGAGTAAACGCCTTACTGTGGTGTTGTTAATGTTACTTGGAGCTGTTTTGTTGCTTGCACATACCACACTCTCGCAAGTGAAGCTTCATGCCACGAAGATCGAACTTAATGGAACGGTGAAATTGACCTGGACCAAACCCCTTACCGGGAATAACACCACGCAATATTCGGTGTATCGGGCGCTGTTGCCGGACTCGACAGTTTTTTCTAAAATAACTGTTACGATGGACACTTCATTTGTTGACGTTGTTCCTCCGGTTCTTTCTCCTGTTCCACAAGTGTTTGCATATAAGGTCGTGGCGACAACAGGTCTCGTGAACGAACAAAGCAATATCGTTTTCGCTTCCGTACCGGGTATTCCGCCGTTCGGCGGATTTCGTCTGGAAGGAAAAATTGACAACGGGAAAGCAAAATTGGTATGGCAGCAGCCGGCGGTAGGTAATGTGAACCATTATATTGTATACCGTGGTATACTTGGCGACAACGCACCTTCACATATCAGCATCGATTCCACAACGAATCTCTTCTCAATCACAGATGCTCCGATCGTCTTCAATCCCAATTCTCCCGTAACATTTGTGTTTTATGTGAAGGCAGTGTTGACTTCGGGAGATGTGATCGTGAGTACCATACTGCAATTGACGATCCACTCGAACCTGAACTACGATTACGTGAAGTTCACATCGAATCCGAATCCGAACGGTCAAAAAGATGTCAAATATCAATACACGGCACATGCGGTTTCCAGCGATCCTACAGCTGTTATCCAATATTCAGGCAGTGCATACAATCAAATGGGATGGACAGTGATGGAGAACTTTGTTGTAGATCCCATCTCCGGTGTAGTTGATTGGACTCCGCTGTTGAAAGGTGCCTTCAAAGTGATGATCAGCGCGAGGTCTAATAAAGGGGGTACGGGAAAACAAGAGTTTTTTGTTTTTGTTTCAGGAGGAAACGGTATCATTCAGGGGAAAGTGACTGATACTGTGGCATTCCCGAATACAATGCCGATCCCGAATGCTATTATTGAAGTTTTTAAAACGGAAAATAATAATTCTTTAAGCTTCGCGTACTCAGCACGGACCGATAATAATGGGAATTACCGAATTAACCGTGTCGATCCGGGCATTTATAAAATTAAAGCGAATGCACCTTCCGGAAAGTTCCAAAGTCAATGGTATGACGGTCAGCGCGAAGTCTCTCAAGCAAATCCTGTAACGGTAGAAGATTCGTCGAAAACGGGACCGACTATTGTCTCCTTCAAACTCCGCGGCGGCAGTATGAATGCTCCAAAAATTAATATGTCCGGCATTGTCACTGATTCTTCAGGAATTGCGATTAATGGAGCTGACTGTCGAGTGATCTTTGTACGGGCAGAATTTGCATTG
The DNA here is from genome assembly GCA_023229405.1 of Bacteroidota bacterium. Taxonomy (GTDB): domain Bacteria; phylum Bacteroidota; class Ignavibacteria; order UBA10030; family UBA8401; genus UBA8401. The sequence continues at coordinate 8,378 of JALNZH010000078.1, read as the reverse complement.
AATCTTTCCGGTGGAATGGGAATCGGAATGGAGAACATCAGAAAATATTTCGACTTTAATCACCGTGGAGATTTCCGGCTGGAGGGAAATTCCGAATTTGTCTTTAAGGCGAAAGTTGATTCTATCGGTCGGTACATGGTAAAAGTACCTCCGGGAGCGTATATTGCGTTTGCTCGCGCTAAAGGGTATGCCGTTGAGTTCTACAACAGCCAGGCGAATATTCTTTCGGCCGATGTGATCCACGTACATCACGACACTACCGGAATCAATTTTACGCTCTTCCCGCTTCCACCTATCGTATTGGGTTCAATTACTGGAAGCGTCAGTGATTCTGTACGAGATATTTTTGTACCGGCAAGAGTTATTGCGTTCCGTGACGGTTGGAGATTTAATGATATGCATCGAATTGGCAGAGTCTATGTTACCGATACCGATTCAACTGGATCATTTGTCTTCAACGATGTTCTGCCAGGAATGTATGTTATCATGGCAATTCCGCTAGGAAATTATGCTCCTGCGTTCTATTCCGCGGATACGGTGAATTACCGGTGGAAACACGCGACGAAAGTAGAAGTAGCCAATAATGGAAATAGCGTAGACAATATTAATATTTATGTAAAACCTCTCGGACCGTCGGCAAATGGATTTACCGGAATAACCGGTACTATCACGATTGGGAACGGCAACAATATGATGAATGGAACTGCCCGTGCTGGTGCGATTGTGTATGCACAGCGTGACGGTGAAATTGTTGGTTATTCATTCACAAATGCCGAAGGGAAATATGCTATCACCGGTCTTGCACCCGGTCAATACTCTGTTTTTGTAGACAAGGCTGGTTTCCATGAATCGTCGACATCCGTCGTTTCGGCATCGTACGACGGAAGTGGAAATCCATTAAGTGCCACCGCAGACTTTTCTATTAGTTCGGTGTTGAGTGTTTCGGCCAATACAGCGTTACCACCAACAGAGTACACGCTGAAACAAAATTATCCGAATCCATTCAATCCCAGCACAACCATCAGCTATTCGCTGCCGAAAAGCGATCGGACGACATTGAAGATCTATGATATTCTTGGAAAAGAAGTGGCAACCCTTGTGAACGGCTTTCAGCAAGCGGGACCATACACTGTCAGCTTCAGCGCCCAGCAGTTATCGAGCGGTGTATACTTTTATCGACTTGAATCGGGTTCCTTCAGCATTGTGAAGAAGATGATGTTTATTAAATAAGTCGAAGTTCCATTGGTATAACAAGAAAGGCGGACACATGTCCGCCTTTTTGTTTTGGACAAGATGTCTTTACCTTGTTATTGCGAGTCCCGATGCTATTTATCGGGATCAAGCGATCCCATTACTTACCGGGCACCATATTCACAAACACCATCAGGTCTACCACGAACTGTTTCGGTCATCTCGTAGTGGTGGAAGAGACACATACTATTCCCTTCCGATAATCACCACTTTTTTGTATTTTATCTATTATGGAAGAAAAAGAAAAATCTGATTTTATCCGCGACATCATTAATGATGATTTGAAAACCAACAAGTTTCAAAGACGTGTTCACACACGGTTTCCCCCGGAACCGAACGGATATCTCCACATTGGCCATGCAAAATCAATCTGTCTGAATGCAGGCATTGCTAAAGACTTTCAGGGAAAGTTCAACCTGCGATTTGACGATACCAATCCGTCAAAAGAAGAGCAGGAATATGTCGACTCGATCATCGAAGACGTGAAATGGCTTGGCGGGAATTTTGAGGACCGATTGTTCTATGCATCGGATTATTTCGAGCAGATGTATAATTTCGCCGTGACGTTGATCAAAAAAGGGAAAGCATTTGTCTGCGATCTGAATGCCGATGAGATGCGATTAACCCGTGGAACATTAACGGAGCCGGGAAAAGAAAGTCCATACCGAAACAGGAGTGCTGAAGAGAACCTGGATCTGTTTGCGCGCATGAAAAATGGAGAATATTCCAACGGAACAAAAACTCTGCGCGCAAAGATAGATATGATGTCACCGAATATTAATTTGCGTGATCCGGTAATGTACAGAATTGTTCACGACGAACATCACCGCCAGGGAAACACGTGGTGCGTCTATCCTACGTATGACTGGGCGCACGGAATCGAAGATTCGATTGAAAAGATTACACATTCCATTTGCACGCTAGAGTTTGAAAATCATCGTCCTCTGTATGATTGGTATTTGAATGAACTGGAAGTGTATCATCCTCAACAAATAGAATTTGCCCGGTTGAACCTGAGCTTCACGGTACTTAGCAAAAGGAAGTTGCTGAAACTTGTTGAAGAAAAACATGTGACCGGATGGGACGATCCCCGCATGCCGACAATCGCCGGATTCCGCCGCCGCGGTTATACGTCAGCTTCTATCATTAATTTTTGCGATATGATCGGAGTGGCGAAAAGGGATAGTACGATCGATGTTTCACTGCTGGAATACAGCATACGCGAAGATCTGAACAAGCATTCACAGCGCGCCATGGCAGTGTTGAATCCGTTGAAACTGGTACTTACAAATTATCCCGAGGGAAAAACAGAAGATTGCCACGCCGTAAATAATCCCGAGGATGAAGCATCAGGTACTCGTTCAGTTCCATTCAGCAGAGAATTATTCATAGACCAGGATGATTTTAAGGAAGTTCCTCCACCGAAATATTACCGTCTTTCACCGGGAATGGAAGTCCGCCTTAAATACGCATATATCATTAAATGTGAATCGGTGGTGAAAGATGATCAGGGCAATGTTATTGAAGTACATTGTACATATGATCCAGACACCAAAAGTGGAATGGCTGGTGCCAATCGTAAAGTAAAAGCAACCGTCCATTGGATTTCTGCAGCACATGCAAAAGATGTTGAAGTGCGGTTGTATGATCGGCTGTTTGTGAAAGAGAATCCCGATGAAACAGAAGAAGGGAAAGATTTTTTGTCGAATCTCAATTCCGGTTCATTGCAAATTCTAAAAAATTGCAAAGTGGAGCCGATGCTTGCCAATGCCGAAGCAGGGCAGGGATTTCAATTCGAACGGACTGGATACTTTTCCGTCGATCCGAAAGACAGTGCAAACGGTACGCCAGTGTTTAACAGAGTTGTAACGCTAAAAGACACATGGGCGAAGATCGAACAGAAATATCGGTAAGATCAAAATGTTCATCGGATGAATTCTGAACAAAACAGAATTGAGAATGTTGGTGAAATCACACCGAGCAGTCCTATTTTTTTACTCTCTTTTGGGTCTAATACCCCGACGCCCAATTCTTGCATTGACACTTCTCAATACATTCCTTACAATTGCACAGCACGTACACACTCATCACTAGAGAAGGAGCACTGTTATGCCAGAAGAAATCAAAACACCTGAACCGTCTACTGAAATGTCTTGGAGCGATAAATTTGTCGGAATTCTTTCATCGCCGGGAGAAGTTTACCAAAGTATTATTGGAACAGAACCTAAGCAATCCAACTGGGCGATTCCTCTGATTTTAACAATTATTGTCGGCATTGTGTTTACATTTACGGTATTCACACAACCAGCCATCCAGGATCAGTTGTCTGATGCGCAACATCAAGCATTGCAAAAAAGTGTAGCCGAAGGAAAAATGACTCAGGAACAAGTAGACAGCGCAACGGAAAATAATCTGGCAAAACCGGGATCGCCGATGTTTCTCATTTTCGGATCGATAGTATTAGTGATAGTGCTTGGATTCAGTCTTGTTGCGTATTCTACGGTGTATTTTTCTGCTGGGAAAATGTTCCTGAAATCGACGGTGACATTTTCGAAAATACTGGAAGTATACGGTCTTTCATTTTTCGTTTCTGCAGTAGTCTCACTCATCTCCATCATCATCGTCGTCGCAATGGGTTCAATCTATGCCTCATTAAGTCCAGTACTCTTTATTGACAATTTTGATCCGTTAAACAAAGAACATAAGATGCTGGCGGCTCTGAATATTCTAGAGTTTTGGAATCTGTATGTTGTCGGCGTTGGACTCTCTAAGGTATGGAATACGACGATCGGGAAATCACTCGGCGTAGTGGGTGGTGTATGGCTGGTGTGGACACTGATTAAAGTGTTTGCAAACTTCGGATTCGGAATGTAATTACAAAATTCCCGTTGGATCGACATCGACGATAATTTTCACATTTTGTTTTATTGCAGATGATTGTAACTCCATTGCAACACGCGCCGCGGAATGCCTGGCGCGTGTTCCATTTTGATCCAGTTCTTTGCTTGCTTTGATAATGATCTGCCAGCGATAATCATTCTTTATTTTTGAAAGGACGGCTGGTGACGGACCGAGAATAAATTCACGCTTCAACAAAGTAAAAAGCCGCTTTCCCGCTTCTTGTGCGAGCCGTTCTACTGCCGATTCATTCTTTCCTTTAAATTCTATCACGATAATGCGTGAGAACGGTGGGTAGTTGATTGATCGGCGATATTCGACTTCCTCTGTATAAAATCCCACAAAATCATGTTCCTGTACATATTTCAACGCATAGTGCTTTGGTTGTGAGGTCTGGATGACAACTTCGCCGGCAAGCGTGCTGCGGCCTGCTCGACCAGCCACTTGTGTGAGAAGTTGAAAAGTCTTTTCTGCAGAACGGAAATCCGGCAGCATCATTTGTGTGTCGGCGGAAATTACACCTACCAGCGTTACTCTCGGAAAGTCTAACCCTTTAGCAACCATTTGTGTCCCGAGCAGAATATTCGCCCCTCCTTCGCCGAAGTGCCGAAGAATCTTTTCATGTGATCCTTTTTGCGAAGTCGTGTCCATATCCATTCGTGAAACAATGGCGGTGGGGAAGAGTGATGTTAGTTCCTGCTCCACCCGTTGTGTACCGAAACCGCTCATGGAAAACTCAAATCCTCCGCACTGAGGACAAACAGTCGGCGGCGGTTTCACTTTGCCGCAATAATGACACCGCATATGTTTTTTCGTGGCATGATATGTCATGGTCACATTACAGTGATCGCATTGTTCCACATGACCGCAGGAAGTGCATTCTATAAACGGTGCAAACCCCCGTCTATTTTGTAATAGGATGATTCCTTCTTTTTTTTCAAGTCTGTCCCGGATTTTCGATTCGAGCAGGGGAGAAATACTGCGGGAGAGATTGTCGAATGCTTTTTTCCCGAGTTCTTTTGCTTTCATCTTTGCATCGGCAAACAACCGTTTCCGTTCGTCTACCATATTCACAATTGTTACCGGCGGAAGTACGGCATTATCCGCCCGTTCTGGCAGGGTTAGTAGCGTATATCGTCCCTGCAATGCATTAGCATAGGATTCAATGGATGGCGTAGCTGATCCGAGCACTACCACAGCGCGGTATGCAGCAGATCGAACGATTGCGACATCTCTGGCATTGTACCGAGGACTGGCATCAAATTGTTTATAAGAAGATTCATGCTCTTCATCGACGATGATCAGTCCTATATTTTTCAACGGTGCAAACAGTGCGGAGCGTGGCCCTATCACGATCGAATACATTCCTGCCCGTATGGATCTCCACGCGTCATGGCGTTCGCCGTCGGACATTCTGCTGTGCATCCATACGACATTATTTCCAAAATGAACCTGAAATCGTTTTACAGTTTGGGGCGTCAGTGAAATTTCCGGAATCAATACGATTGCCGTTTTCCCCCGTTCCAGTATCCGCCGGATCGATTCGATGTACACCTGTGTTTTTCCGCTTCCGGTGATTCCATGAAGCAAAAATGTCTTTTGAGTTGATGTTTCGAACTGAGCAGTGATCGCATTGACGCACTCTTCTTGTGTGTTGTTCATACGAATTGTGAGACTCTTTGCCGTGTGTTCATCCACAGTAAAAATTTCCCGGCGCTCAACCTCTTTTTGATAGATCGAAATCAAATGTTTTGTAGCAAGTGAACGCAAGGTTGCCAGAGTAGATTTGTATGTTTTCAAGAACAGAGTTGTTTCGTACTCCAAATTTTCCAATGATAAGATTGTGTTCCACGCCTCCCGCTGTTTGTTACCCCTGAATTCGACAGAAGCTTCATCAGATATTCTGGTGAAGTACCACAATTTCTTTGCCGAAGTTTTTTTTGCACGTTGTTCGGTCATCGCAATGGCACCGGACAGTGAAAGATCCCTGATGATTGCATACAGATTTTTAATTCCCGTTGCTTTTTCCAATTGACGGATTGTTGTCGCTCCGTTCTGGATGCAGTTGATGACTTTTTGCTGTTGTCCGGTAAATGTCATTAATTCGGAATATGATTCAGATAATGTTATGATCCGTTTGCTAGTATGGCCGAACCCGGGTGGAAGGAACAATCTCATTGTTTCACCAAGCGGTGCATGATAATACTCCGAGATCCAGCGTGCAAGTTGCAAGTCTTCGACGTTGACCATCGGTTGAAGATCGGCAACATCCGAGATTGTTTTAATAACTACCGCCGGTTTGGTTTGCGGAAAATCGACGACAATGCCAGTGAGTATTTTCCGTCCGAACGGTACTATAACACCAGTGCCGCGGGCGATAACGGATGCTAAATGAGCGGGGATACTGTATGTAAAAAGTTGCGGCAAAGGAACTGGAAGCGCAACATCGGCAAGCGATGTGTTCATTTATTTCAGGTATGGTTGAAGATACTGTAGAATTCGTTCTGTCGCACCGCAATGTTCCCGCACGAAGCACTCGGAAATCGAACCAGCGATGCTTCGCGCATCGGGATTTTCCAACAAAGAACGGAGCGTACGATATAAATCTCGTTCCTGCTCAACAACAAATCCGCCGCCGCGTTTCGCTAATTCGACCGCCTCCTGTGAATTTGTGTGTTTCGGACCATAAATCACTGGAACGCCGAACACAGCAGGTTCCAGAACATTATGGATTCCCTGCCGAAAACTTCCTCCGATATAGACCACATGCGCGTATTGATAAAGTGCAACGAGTACACCGATACTGTCAATCAGAATTACCTTCTCTTGCTGATAGGTATTCATTTCAGAAAATCGTTTGAATGAAATTATTCCTTCGAGTTTCGCTTCCAGTGCTTCCAGATGTTCTACAGTCGGCTCATGTGGAACGATGATGGTGAGCAGTGATTTTTCATATCGTTGAAGTGTTCGAAGCACCGGCACAATAACATCGTCATCTTCTCCCCAGCTTTGTCCTACGACGAAAATTTTTTTCTGTCCGATGATTGCATCCGATAGCAAATGTTTTTGGCGTGCATCAATGCTGCGCAACATTACCTGGTCGAACCGTGTATCGCCGATAGCGTCAATGACAGGAACAGTTGTACCGAAATTCCGAAATGCACGCTCATCATTTTGAGAGACAGTTAAAATTTGGGTAAAGCAATTATACAATGAGCGATGAAATTGACGGAAGAGGGGAATCATGCGCAGCGAATCGTCCTTCATTGTTGCATTCGCAATCACGATGGGGATGGCACGTTTCTGTAATGCATAGATCATATTTGGCCAGATATCATATCGTACCATAATAGCAACATCCGGTTTGATCAATTCAATAAACGCAGTAACATTCCGTATCGAATCAAACGGAATGTATGAGATGATATTGGCAAGTTTGTAGTTTTTAGAATTTTCAAATCCGGACGGAGAAAAAAAAGTGGCAATAATATCCACCTGCGGGTGGAGTTTTTTGATTTCGGCGATGATTGGCTTTGCCTGTTCAAATTCCCCAAGCGATGAAGCATGAAACCAAAAGCGTGCCGTACCGTTCAGTTTTTTGATTTGGTTGTGAAGATCACGAAAAAGATGTGTACGCCCATCAATTCCGCGCCGGATTTTTTTATTAACAAATCCTCCGAAATAAAATACACACCAGAGCAGCGGAATAACGATGATATTGTAAGCGATCAAATAGGTATTCATAGGAAGGAAGATAGTGTGCACCAATATATGGATCGTTCTTTATCCATGCAATGAATAGGAGAGAATCATCTGATTTACTGTTTGAGCAAGCGGCAGAGAGAGAATTCTTAAAGAATATTAATGAACATGAAGAGGAAAAACTTGACTTATCGGTGATCATATGCTATATTAGAAACTCTTCAATGAAACACGAAGAAATGTTCTTTGAGAAAAGTTAAAATAGGTAGTTGACAAACGGATATAAATGTGTTATATTTGTAACCCGTTTGGAAACAAACCGACGGTAATTGTTCTTTGAAAATTTGTGTGTACGGCTCAACAAGTCAAAACTAGACGTTTCATTTATACAAATTCTCTAAGTTGAAAATAAAGAAATTTATTACAATGGAGAGTTTGATCCTGGCTCAGGACGAACGCTGGCGGCGTGCCTAACACATGCAAGTCTGGGAGAATTGGGTAGCAATATCCATTGTAAACCGGCGCAC
>JALNZH010000077.1 GCA_023229405.1 Bacteroidota bacterium | reverse complement strand
GGAGAAATTCCATCGTGCCGAAGCAAGATTTTTAGTTTCCTTATCCGATGATGCGGAGGCATCGAACGTTACGGAAACATTTGGTTCGGCGACTTCCGGCGACATTTTCCAGCGAACAACGGGAGGATAGTTGATGTGAATCGAAACGGTTTTCATTCCGACAGCATCGTCGAATCCAGAATTATCTTTTACTTTTAAAGCGACGGCATAATCTCCCGGTTCGTTGAAGATGATGGATGGATTCGCTCCTTTTGCTGTCTCTTTTCCATTGATATACCATGTGTACTCCGCAATGGAGCCGTCGGGATCACTGCTTCTTGTTCCGTCCACGGCGATCGGGCGCGTAGGTTCCCATTTAGCTGGAAGCGTAAACTGAGCCAGCGGATACCGGTTGATCACCAATTCATGCGTTGTGGATTGGTTGCTGTTTGTTTGGTGCTGCCGGTCATCCACCGATAATGTGATTAGATATCGTCCGCTTTGTTGATATTCATGAACCACGCTTTTACCGATACCGGTTGTGCCGTCACCGAAATTCCACGTATGAACAAGTTCCTTTTGGTCGGCGTCAGTAGTTTTGTCCGCAGAGATCTTTTGTCGGGCGGATGTGGAACGAGACTCTGCGGTGATGATCGGGACAGGAGGAGCATTAATATGAATATCTCGTGAGATTGATTGTACCGAATTTTCCACCGCTTCTCCATCATCGGCAGTGATTGTAACGGAATAATTGCCGGGAGCAGCAAATGTGATGTTTGCACGATCGCCGCTTTGTTCATGTCCGGCTGTTGATGACCACGAAAAAGCGATCGAAGCGTTATCTTCATCCACAACGGATGCGGCGAGAGACAGTGTATCGCCTGGAGCCGCTTGTTTTGTCAATGTGAATTCTGGGAGCGGTTCGGCATTAACTCGGTATTTAATAGACTGGGTGAACGTAGAGTTCGATGTATTTGTCCGGTCATTGGCGGTCAGCGTTAGCGCATACGTACCGGCTTTATCATGTTTTACAGTGATGGAATTTCCTTTATTGCTACCAACGATGCCGGGACCGTTCCACAGGAAATCGAGTTCGTCATTATCGTTATCCGCATCGTTCTCCACGACAAACGGAACAGTTGTCGAACGCCCGAAGATTGTTCGGAAATTCACGTCTACATACGGCTGGGCATTAACGCGGATTTTCTGCTGTACCGTTGATTCAGTGCAGGAGGAGTTCGGCGCTCCATCATTCACCATCAGTGTAACATCGTATGTAGTCGGCAATAGGCTGGAAAGAGTTAATGTCTTTTCATCACCGCGGAATTCCCCATTCACAAACCATTGATACGTTAACATGCCGTTTTCCGGATCGGATGATGCTGCGGAGGACAGTGTGACGATCTCTCCAGGCGCGGCAATATTTTTGTCTGTCGTGATTACCGCTCTCGGACGCGCATTTACGTGAACAGGAATTTCCTGCTGCCAGAATTTCGGGAAATACATACCGCGCGTGGGAATAAATAGCGATACGGAATATTTTCCTGGTCCGCCGAAATTGATATCGGCGGAATCTTTTTCAACGATCGTTTTTCCATAACTCCATTTCGGTGAGCCGCCGGAAATGTTTTTTTTCACCGTTTCGCTCAGCGCCAGCACCACGTTATTGCACGATGAACCGGCCAGCTGCACGATGTCAATCTGCGGTTTTTGAGGTTGTCGGACCACGGTTGGTTTCAAATCCCAAAGGATTGGAGCGGGTGTTCCTTTAACAACCAGATTATTTACTTTCAGCGGCGAACCGGAAATGGTTAGCCCCCAGCTGTTTTTCATTCCATTAGAGAGTGTGTGAAGATAAAAACCTTTGGTGACGGGAAGTTTTGAAAAATTGCCGAATTCATCCCGAACGCCGACGTGCACCTGTTCTTCACCATATGAGGTAAAAGATGTAATTGCTTGATCGGTCGGCTGAAATGGTCTCAACTGTATTTCTGCCGTCTGCGGAACGCGGTACAAACAAACGGAAAGATCAATTGCAAGAATTGTCCAATCATTGCGCTGTGCTGTAACGGAGTTGGAATCGCCAACCTGCAGCTGGAAACTGTTGACATCATTTCCGTCTTCAGTGCGGACCCGAAGGATCCAGCCGTTTTTCGATGATGATTTCAATACGGAGAATCTTTTCCAGCGGTTGAAGTACTGCTGCTCATCCAGCGTGGTTAATTTTACGGAAGGTTTTGCAGTACGTGCAGTGATCGAAAGTTTTCCATTTGCGTAGGAGTACAATGCATCGAACGGGATCAATTCGAAGGTTGTTTTTGTTTCCATCGATCCGAGGATGATATCCGCCACTCCACCCAGTCCCGCATCGAAAATATGCAACGCAGCGTTTAATGCGTTCTGTTCCGGTTTGATCCAAAAATCGTATTGATGAATGTTATCGCCTGTTTCTTTCACCAGCGCTTGAGTTCCTGAAACGGAAAGGAATACTTCTTGGGACTGAAGGGACGATGTACAAAACGTGAACAAGGCGAGCACAGTAACAGCAAAGGAGCAATAGTGCGTTCCTTCACGAACGGCATTGTGTCTGGCGTTCAGATGGTTCCAACCGATAAGATTTTTCAGAGTGACTGCAAACAGCATTTATTCTACCCGATACGTTTTTGTTGCGACGATAATATTATCACTAATTGATTCAAATACCAGCGTCAATTGGATCCCTTTTTTATGTTGCACGGAAATCGCCCAGTTACCCTGCGAATCGGTCTTCACCGACGATTCCTGTTCTCCATGTCTCACGGTGATCCGCATAGACGGATATGCCGTTCCACGGGCGGAGATTTCGCCGGTGGCCGGTATAAGGATCGTGCCTTCCACCGGGCAGTTCCAATCGAATGTTATAACGCGGTTTGAATCGATGGGAACAATAGAGAGCAGTCGTTCACGGCTGTTGCCGGAACGGTCTGTTGATTTTAAAGTCAATTGTTTTTCTGATTGTTCAACAGCAATTCCGAGCGTAAATACGCCATTTTGATCAAGAGATACTATTTTTCCATTCACGGTGAATGAGGCATCCGCTTCAGTACTGCCGGAAACCGTCAATTTGGACAGCGCCGTGTACCGCCGGTCAGTATCCCAGCCGTTCACGTAAATTGCTGGAGAAAGTTTATCTTCCACCCGCATCAATTTATAGACAGGACTTTCCATCCCGCGCAATCCAAATTTATCGACGGCGGTAAGACGCACGTACACCAATCCAAGATCGATATTCTCTAGGCGAAAAGTTGTTTGCGGCGGAGAAAATGATTTGCTGGCAGTATTAAATTCTTTTGTTTTGCACAGCTCAATTTTATAGCCGGCACTGTTTGCAATAGCACTCCACCGAAGTATAAAATTATCGGAATAGATCACGGAATCGATTCCGCTCCATGCAAGTTGCGGTGAAGGAAGGAGGGGAACGGGAGGAAGCGGTTTTTTTCCTTTTTCCACGATCGTTCCTTCATTCATTTTCAACTGAACTTTCCCTTTATTAGCGGAAACATCCATCGTTCCGTCGTAATTAGAAAGTTTCACACGGCGTTCTTCCACAGCGCTGGCCCAAAATTTTCCCGAGCGCACTTGCGATTCCGATGTTCCTGCTTGAAATGTAAAATTATTCCGTTCTTTCGCGCTTTCGGTCAGCTTCGTCAACAAACTCCCTTTGACCAGTGCGATGTCGCGACGAACACTCTGGTCCAGCTTATCCATTTTTGATTCCCGAATGACGACGGTCGAATTCGGATCAACCATTACTTCTACGCCGTCGGTAAACGCCAACTGTGCAAAACTGGCGTCACCTGTTCTTATTCCGTCCGCCTGTGCCAGCATTTCGCCTTTTTGCGCCGCGTTCCACTCGCCGAGGAATCCTTTCCGTTTGTTCACATCGCCGTTTTTCTCAGCTATCAACGCATCGATATTTTCGTTCCGTTTTTGTTCGATCTCTTTACGGATAAGCTCCAGCGAACGAAGATATAATCCGCCGACCCGCGTCAGCTCCGTAAAGTTACCGGACTGGATCTGTGTGCCGTATTCACTGCTGTACGATATTGCCCGCTGCAATTCTTCCGGTGCAAATACACGCGCGCCCGCTTTTAATAATTTGGCGAAAAACAATTTTCCTTCTCTTACCTTCCCGTGGAGCAGGGAAAATTTTTTGATCTGTACCAGCGCATCTTTGGATAAGGTGAACGAATTTGAAGCTTCGTCCCGTACCGAAAACGAAAGAATTACAGGCCATGCAGCCGCATCACCAGTCAAATCAATGCATTTGGCGTTCAGCTGGCCGGAAGGGAATGATACTTGTGCCGGCGACAATGTCACAGCTGCCGCAAAAATAATCAGAAAAAAAAATCGTTTCATACTATTGGTATTGTTAAAGTGAATCGGCAGCCGATTTCGTTGTTGGATTCCAATGTCACATCTCCTTTATGAAATTTCATTACCTCTTTCACGTGAGCTAATCCTAAACCGGTACCGATCTGCAAGGCCGATTTTTTGTTAGTGGTGACTCGGAAAAATTTTGAAAAGAGCTTTTCCTGATCTTCCGACGAAATTCCGTATCCATGGTCAGTGATGATGAACTTGATTGATTTTTCCGTTCGTTGTATCACAACCTCTATCGTTCTATGTTCATCGCCGTATTTAATCGCGTTCGATACCAGGTTCAAAAATGCTTCCCTCATCAGGTCCGGAGAAACCATGGTTTTCGGTAATCCATCATCAGCACCGAACGTCAACACAAGAGATTTTTCTTGCAGTTGTGGCCGTTGTGAATCGCATACCAGTTTGGCAATGGCAACAAGATCGGTCGGTTCCTTATGATAATCAACCGATTGTGATTCCAGCCGTTGAACGTCTAAAAAACGGTTTACCAATCGGTTCATCGTCCGGCTGCTTTCCTGGATAATGGTGATATACTCCAGCCGTTCCTTCACATTCATTTCCGGTTCTTCTTTGATGAACGAAGCAAATCCCATGATGCTGTTCAAGGGATTCCGCAGTTCGTGCACGATAAAGTTCATCATTTCCGTTTTCATCTTCTCCATCATCCGTTCGCTGGTCAGGTCGTGCAACACCAGCAGCGATCCGAGATTCTCGTTGCCGCGAGCGATGGTAACGTCATGCAGACGGTAAAATTGGGACTGCTGTTCCGGCGATTCGATCAAAAGCTCTATTTGATGGAACAGGATCGTGTATGATCCGTTCGTCTCTTCCCGAAATGTTTCTTTCGTCTTCTTCAGTCCGGTGTGAGACAACAATTCGTTTTTGTTACCGACCGGAGCAGATATTTGCAACAGATCTTTAATTTGTATGAACCGGTCGTTCATAAATGAAAATGCATCTGTGCTGTCTGTTATACAAATTCCATCTTCGCTGTGAGAAAGAAAAAATTTATTTTTCCATTCTTCCACGATAATCTTCTCTACGTTAATCCGTTGATACCGTTCCAGCACCGTCCGCATCGATTCGATGGTTGTTGCAACTGCCGCAATCTCACGCAGTTTCGGAATATCAATCGGCATGGAAAAATCAAGCGATTTCAATCGTTCAACTTCACGTACCAATTGTGTCACAGGAAGTGAGAGCTGACGCGAAAAAATCCATCCGAATACCGCAATGAGCACCGCCAGGCCAAGAATTACAGCGGTGGAATACGTCAACAATTCGTTCACCGGTTGAAGGATAACATCGCGCGGAATGCCGATGATAAGAGACATTGGAACAGAAGAAAATTTTGAAAAGAGAATTTTCCATTGTGTTTTCGCAATTGGAAGATCCTGAATTACATTCAGATTATCCCATGCATCAGGTATGACTGGGAAAATCACTTCGGCAGTATTATAGATAATCCCCCGTGAACTTCCCACCTGCACTGCAAACTCGCCGCCGATCGGAAGCCGCTCTAATTGATGCAATAGATGTTTTGAATCGGCATACAGAATCAGGAATATTCTTTTTTCGTCAATCAAAAAGAATTTTTGTACACCGAAAATCTGCCTATGAGCGCTTGAATCGAACATCCACAGGATGGAAATGGAAGAATCTTTCGGTGACACAGTCCACGCATTGACGGCCGGCGTAAATGCGAATTGCGGATACCCGGTGCTCGTAGCCGTAAATTCATCAGAAAGATCGGGAGAGGAAATAATGATTTGGATAATCGATGTGTCGAATGCGATTTGCTGACGTATCAGTGTGCCGGCATCATTCGGATGCGTCTGCAAATTCCAGGCGAGGTAGTGCGTAATGGTGATCCATTGTCCTAACCGTTCATCTATTGATTGTACCGCAAAATGCTGCAGTTCCTGAATGACGGTTGTTCGATCTTCCGTTACTTGTCGTTCGTACATCGGCTGCACGAAAAACCATATCACAGCTATCGAAACAATGGCAAAGACGCCATTCAGGGTAAAAATGCGATAATGAAAAGAGAGTCGGGGAAACAAAGTCATTCAATATTATAATATGTTCAAGACCAAAGAAAATACAAAAAAAACATTCCAAATTTTAATGAAAATGACTATTTTCTTATGAGAATTCAATAATTCATAAGAACTTTTTACACTAACGGCTCGACGGTATATCGAGCCGTTAGTATTTAAAAACAAAAAATCCTCATTGGAAAATGAGGATTTTGGTGTCGGGAAGACAGGATTCGAACCTGCGACTTCTTGCTCCCAAAGCAAGCGCTCTAGCCGGGCTGAGCTACTTCCCGTTGAATGATACAATTGAATATAGTAATAAAACCTGAACTTTGGAAACCAAAATAATTTTCTTTTGAAATGATCTTTGCTGTCATCTACATTCTCGCAACCCTGGCTGCCAATTATACGGCTACATGGTTTATTCATTTTCCGTTTTTCGGCCAGGTGTCTCTCGCTACATTTATTTTTGGCATTACCTTCACGGCGCGGGACCGTGTCCACAATACACTCGGTCGAAAGAATGTCTATTTTATGATTGCAATTGCAGCATTGTTAAATCTGGTTGTGACGGTGCTGGGAGGGGTGGAATGGCGTATTGTAACAGCGTCGCTGATTGCCATTATATTGGCGGAGAGTGCCGATACAGAGATTTACCAGCACTTTATAAATAGCACATGGGGGATGCGTGTT
This sequence comes from Bacteroidota bacterium, assembly GCA_023229405.1. GTDB lineage: Bacteria > Bacteroidota > Ignavibacteria > UBA10030 > UBA8401 > UBA8401. The sequence continues at coordinate 5,818 of JALNZH010000077.1, read as the reverse complement.
CTGAAGAGCAATTCTGTCAGTATTCCGCTCGATAGTCTTCTGTTCAACATGATTGCGTTTGCCGGAATTTTTTCTCCGATGGAAGTAGCATCGATCATCTTCGGTGAAATCGTCTTCAAAGCAGCGGTTAGCGCGGCAACGGCGCTTCGGCCGTATGAATATTTCCGGAACCGTGCATCACAGTATAACCGGCGCTAAAAATCCCGGATTTCCCTTTGTTGCATATTCTTTATTATTTGGGTATTATTTTTTGAATGAAGAAGCGAACGACATCTTCCCGAAAACGGGACCATGTGGAACTGACCGTGAACAAGGATGTCTCGTTTAGAAAAAAAACGGCGGGATTTGAAGAGTGGGAATTCGTCCATAATGCACTGCCGGAAATCAATCGTTCCGACATCGATACTGCTGTAAAATTTTTAGGAAAGAACATCTCTTTTCCATTGATGATCTCCTGCATGACCGGGGGATATCGCGAAGCCGAAACCATTAACCGTCAGTTGGCAGAAGTGTGCGAAGAGTTTCATCTTGCTATGGGCGTGGGAAGTCAGCGGCAGGTGATGGAAGCGTCAACATATCACTCTTCATTTTCTATTGCGAGAACGGTGGCGCCATCGATTCCGCTCGTCGGAAATATTGGCGCGGCGGAAGTGGCGCAGTTAAAGGATGTTTCTCCCATTCTTACGCTGGCAGAATTAATCCGGGCAGATGCATTTGCCGTCCATTTAAATCCTCTGCAGGAATTATTACAGCCGGAAGGGAATACGAATTTTCGTGGGGTGTTGAACGGAATTGAAATGCTGGTGAAGCAACTGCCGGTTCCCGTCATTGTAAAAGAAATTGGCGCCGGAATATCAAAGGATGTCGCAGAACGATTGGTGAACGCAGGAGTACGATATATTGATGTTGCAGGTGCAGGCGGAACCAGTTGGGCGGGAGTGGAAATTCTCCGCCGTTCAGCAAATGAAAGAAGTTCCCTAAATTCGCTGTGGGATTGGGGAAACAGAACGACCGATGCACTGCAGGAAGTTGTTCCGATAAAACAGACTGTCAACGGATTAACGGTTATCTCCTCCGGAGGAATCACCAGCGGAATGGAGTGCGCAAAATCAATCGCACTGGGAGCCGACATGACCGCTGCCGCTCGTCCGCTGTTGAAAATATTAATGGAGGATGGCAAAAAAGCTCTGCGAAACAGAATCGAACAATGGATCGACGAATGTACGGCGGTAATGTTTTTAACCGGCGTTTCTACGGTGAAGAATTTGCAGTTCACCACAGCATTAAGAAAAAAATACTGAGTGCGGACAAACAAAGTGTTTTTAAAATTGAGTATCCCGAAAATCGATGAAGGCATTTGAAAAAAAATATCAGCGGTATAAATCGTTGATCGATCAAAAGATCCGTTCTTGCGTACGAAAGAATGAACCGGTGTCGCTGTATGATCCGATGAAATACGTTCTTTCCGCCGGTGGCAAGCGTATCCGTCCATTGCTGATTGTTCTTTCCTGCGAAGCAGTCGGAGGTTCAATGAACGAAGCGGTGAATGCCGCCGTGGCAATCGAAGTGCTCCATAATTTCACCCTCGTTCATGACGATATTATGGATAATGCCGAATCTCGGCGCGGCCGGGCAACCGTACATGTACGGTGGGACAGTAACGTCGCAATCCTGGTCGGTGACGAACTTGTGGCACTGGCATATCGCGAACTGCTCCGTACAAAATCCAAAGCGATTGCTCAAGTGGCGGATGTTTTTACGGAAGGAGTGGTGGAAGTATGCGAAGGACAGGCATACGACAAAGAATTTGAGCTGATGCGCGAAGTGTCTGTAGACGATTACCTGTTGATGATCGCTAAAAAAACCGGGAAATTATTCTCCGTATCGTCCGAAATCGGCGCATTGATCGGGGGAGGTACGGAACGCGAAATCCGTGCGCTTCGGTCGTTTGGAACCTATATCGGACGGGCGTTCCAGATTCAGGACGATCTGCTGGATGTCGTGGCGGACGAAAAGGAATTCGGTAAGACCATTGGCGGAGATATCGTCGAAGGAAAGAAAACATTTCTGTTAATTCATGCGTACGAACTGGCGCAGGGTAAAGACAAACGGTTCATTCAATCCATCATCAAAAATAAAGGAACTTCCAGAAAAAATGTTCCGCAGGTGAAGGAGGTGTATGATCGGCTGGGAATTCTTGACATGGCAAAACAGTCCATCGAACGAGATATCCGGCAGGCAAATCTTCAGCTGGAAAAATTACGCGATACACCGGCGCGGGAAATGCTCTTCTGGTTTTCCGATATGGTGTTGAACAGACAGTTTTAAACGTATGATTGAAAAAGAAGTAACGATCAAAAATAGGGCCGGATTGCATACACGTCCTGCAGCAGCTCTGGTAAAACTTGCAGCGCAATTCCAATCGGAATTTTTTATTTACAAAGAGGGATTTGAGATCAACGGAAAAAGCATCATTGGCGTGATGACGCTGGCGGCGGAGCAAGGTTCCACGCTGATGTTGAAGTTCGATGGAACAGATGAGGATCAAGCGGCGCATGCCATCGTTGGTTTGTTTGAACGCGGATTTGATGAAGTGTAAGGCAAATTTTAAATTAGTAAGGTCACTTGACTGATAAAAACGAAATAGTGCTTCACGGTATTCCAGCCTCGCCGGGAATTGTTATCGGCAAAGCGTATGTTGTTGCCAAGCAGGCTCCGCGCGTTGAGGAAAAAGCCATTGCAGAAACGGAAGTACCGCAGGAATTGAAACGCTTGCAGCATGCCGTCGACCGTTCGGAGCGGGAATTGCAGAAGATTTTGCAGTTGACGGAACAAAAGGTTGGCAGCCAGAAAGCAAAGATTTTTGAGGCGCAGATCATGATTCTTGCCGATACCTTTCTGTTTGATTCCATTCGGAAACGGATTACAAAGGATCTGCGAAGCGCCGAATATGTGGTGCACAGGGAAATCTCCAAGTATCAGCAAGTGATGATGAACTCGTCGGACGAGTACATGCGCGAACGTGCGCACGACGTGGAAGATGTAAAGAATAGAATCATACGGAATATTCAGCAGGACAAACTCATCTCCCGGTTCGATGCCAGTTCTATTGTTGTCTCAGAAATTTTAACTCCTGCCGATACCATCCTTTTTAGCAGAAATGAGGTTTTGGCGTATGCAACCGATATGGGAGGAATTACTTCGCATGCCGCATTGCTTTCCCGTTCTCTTAACATTCCATCGGTAGTTGGTTTAAAAGAGATCACTAAGCATGTGCAGTCCGGAAATATAATTATTGTGGATGGATATACAGGAAGTGTTATCATTCATCCAACGGAAGAAACAATTACCCGGTGTAATGAGCGCAAAGCAGAGCATCTTCAATTCGACACGCGGTTGAAAGAAATTCGCGAGCTGACCGCACAAACCATGGACGGCAAGATTGTCCAGCTCTGCTGCAACATCGAATTCAGTGAAGAGGCGCTAAATGTGCATGCACAGGGATCGAACGGTATCGGACTCTATCGGACCGAAGGCCTGTTTATGCGCACGGAAAATTATCCCAGCGAAGAAGAACAGTTTATTGAGTATAAAACCGTCGTAGAGAAAGCGCGTCCCCATAAAGTGGTAATGCGGACACTCGACATCGGCGGGGATAAAGTGGTGTCGAACGCATCCAGCGAAGAAAATCCATTCCTTGGTTGGCGTGGTATTCGCGTCTCATTAGACATGCCGGAAGTGTTTCAATCGCAATTGCGGGCAATGCTCCGCGCCAGTGCCTTTGGTGAAGTCTGGATTATGCTACCGATGATCTCCGGTATCAAGGAAATCCGGAAGGCGAAAGAATGTCTGGAACATGCAAAAAACAGTTTGAGGAACGAAGGAATTGTATTCGATGAAAATATTAGGATTGGAGCAATGATAGAAGTTCCTTCTGCCGCAGTAATTGCAGGTGAAATTGCGGAAGAAACGGATTTTCTCAGCATCGGAACCAACGATTTGATTCAGTACCTTTTGGCGGTCGATCGCGGTAATGAAAATGTCTCCTCACTGTATCAGGAATTTCATCCTGCCGTTATCAAGACGATACGGTCCATTATTATCGAGGCACATCGTGTAGGAAAAACGGTGAGCATGTGCGGTGAAATGGCGGGCGATCCCATTGCGCTTCTGCTGTTGCTCGGTTTGGGATTGGATGAGTTCAGCATGACGCCGTATATTCTCCCGGAAATTAAAAAGATTATCCGCTCTATATCGTATCATGAAGCGGAAGAAATTGCAAACAGAATACTGGAGATGAAGACGGAAGACGATATAAAGGATTTTCTTCGAGTTAATCTGCATACCATGGTACCGGAATTACTGTTGGAATAATTTCCATCACCCCTTGTCGTTCTCTTTTCCGATGGAGGAGAGAAAATATTTTAAAATAAATAACGAGAACAAACGTACATGCAAAAATTAATTCAGAACCACGATCCTAAAGGAATGAGAAACCTCATCCTGAATTTTCCGAAACAAGCCGAAGAAGCAGTCTCCATCGGCTATGCCGCGAAAATTAAACTCAACACGAAAAAGATTCAGAATATTATTATCACCGGTCTCGGCGGTTCCGCCATTGGCGGCGATCTGCTGCGTGCGTATCTGGCGGATAAGTGCAATGTTCCGGTCATTGTTAACCGTCATTACTACTTTCCGAAGTATGTCGGAAAAAATTCACTGGTAATCGTCTCCAGCTATTCCGGCAATACGGAAGAGACCGTGTCGTCGTATAAGGACGCGATTAAACGCAAAGCGGTAATTTTCTGCATCACTTCCGGCGGCGAGGTGGAGCGGATGGCGAAAAAATATAAACATCCGTACATCAAAATTCCCGGCGGACTTCCTCCCCGCGCTGCTTTGGGATATTCATTCTTTCCGACACTCATTGCGTTAAGTAAACTCGGATTCATTAAAGACCAAAAGAAAGAGATGAAGGAAACGTTAGCGTTACTGAATGATCTTTCGCTGCGGTATTCGAATCATGATTCTGCAGATAATCAAGCGCTGAATCTTGCAAAGGCATTGCATGGAAAACTGCCGCTTATCTATTCCGCTGCAGATAAGTTCGATACTGTGAATACCCGATGGCGCGGTCAGATTACCGAAAATTCCAAAACGCTGGCGTTCGGTCATGTCTTTCCGGAGTTGAACCATAATGAAATTGTTGGCTGGGAAGTACTGACCGATATTATGAAAAATATTCATGTGGTTATTCTGCGGGATAAAGAAGATTTCAAGCGGATCCAGTTACGGATGGATGTTTCGAAAGGTATTATCAACGGTTTGGCTGATGGTATTACAGAAGTATATTCCGAGGGGAAATCACTTCTAACGCGCACATTCTCACTGCTCTATCTTGCGGACTGGCTCAGTTTCTATCTGGCAATGTATGCCGGCGTTGATCCGAATCCGGTAAAGAAGATCGATTTTTTGAAAGAGGAGCTGGGAAAAGTAAAGTAGGCAATATTACATCAATTCTTTTCAAGGCGGACATTGTCCGCCTTTTTTATTGTCCCAATCGGGGAATGGGAGAAAACCCCTCGCCTTTAGGCGAAGACTTTAGTATAATTTCAGAATGCAGCACTACCGAAAAACATCCCATAGTGTATATGACATCAAAGTCCATCTTGTAAGGATGACGAAATAACGTCGGCCTGTATTAACTGGAATCGTAGCGGAACGAACTGGGGAGATAATCCGAGAGATATGTAAAGCAAATGAGGAAGATGGTAAACGAGTAGAAATTAAAATTACTCAAAAAGGTGTCGTATACGGA
>JALNZH010000075.1 GCA_023229405.1 Bacteroidota bacterium | reverse complement strand
TCGAGAACGTTGGTCAGATTGTGAATCTTCAGGCCGGTGTTGTCGGCGGACACTTCCGCGGCGGCCGGGCCGGTGAGGTTTCATATTTAATTGATGGAATATCGGTACTGGATCCGTTCAACAGTTCATTGAGCGTACAAATAGAAAATTCTTCCATCAGAGAAATGGAAGTGATCAGCGGAACATTCAACGCCGAATACGGTCAGGCAATGTCCGGTGTCGTGAATATTGTAACGCAGGATGGAGGGAAAGATTTTCACGGAATGATCTCCGGATACGTTGGAGATTATGTAACAACTCATACGGATACCTATCTCAACTTAGGGAAAGTACAGCTCTCCCGAATGAAAGATGTCCAAGCGACACTCAGCGGTCCGTCTTATGTTGATGACCGCCTGTCGTTTTTCTTCACCGGACGATATTATGACGACGAAGGATATTTATACGGAAAGAGGGTTTATAATACATGGGATATTGCCCCCACATACCCTGATACGCTGGACCGTAACAGATATGTGAATCATTATTCCGGAGACGGCGTTTATGTGCCGATGAATCCCAGCAGCAAATATTCTCTCAACGGGAAGTTCACCTATGCGTTCTCCGATATTAAGTTCAGTTACAGCATTTTTTATGATGAGAATAAGGCAAAATATTATGACCATTCCTTCTCGCGAACGCCGGATGGTATCAGTAATCACTTCCATTTAAGTACAGTCCATATTGTGCAGGCATCACATGTACTTTCCAACAGCACGTTTCAAACAGTAAAATATTCATCGAACTATTTCACCTACCATGGCGGAGTATACAGCAATCCATATGATGCGCGCTATGTCAATCCCACACAGGGCACGCCTCCGTCGAACTATACGTTTCGCGCCGGTGGAAATCAAACGGGCCGGTATGAACGGAATACGAAGTCATCAATTGTGCAGTGGGCGCTCTCATCACAATTGTCAAAGGAACATAAATTAGGTATCGGTGCAGAAGTGCGGTGGCATACACTGTACAACCACGATTACAGTGTTGTCAATATGACGGAAGGTATTCCAGATACTGTCATTCTGGACGGTGAAAAGATCATTTCATCGAAATTTACTCTCGGATACCGCGATTTGGGAACTCCTGGAAATCAGTCGTATGAAAAAAAGCCATTTGAGTTCTCGGCCTATGTGCAAGATAAAATGGAATATGATATCATGATTATCAATGCCGGCTTGCGCTTCGATTATTTTCGTTCCAACGGGAAAATCCTTGCTGATCTGAAAAATCCGGAGCGCGAGAAAGATTCGCCAGATTCAACACTCGCCGGTGTAATGAATAACGCGGCAACAAAAATACAGGTGAGTCCGCGCCTTGGAGTTTCTTTCCCGATCACCGATCAGGGTATTGTACACTTTTCCTACGGTCATTTCTTCCAGATCCCGAATTTCGACAACCTGTTTACCAATTCGGAATATCTTGTGCCGGCAAGCGGATCGGTTGCGTCGGTGACAGGAAATCCGGATCTCAAAGCGGAACGGACGGTGATGTATGAAGTCGGTTTGCAGCAGGCGTTAACATCGGAAATCGGTTTTGATTTTACACTGTATTACCGCAACATCAGAAATCTACTAGGAATGGAAATTATCAAAACAAATCAGGGAACCCGGTACGCCCGGTTTATTAACCGTGATTATGGAAATGTTCGCGGATTTATCTTGTCGTTTGATAAGCGGTTTGCAAACTATTTCAGTGCGAGTATGGATTACACCTATCAAATAGCGGAAGGTAATGCATCCGATCCGTACCAAGTTTACTATAACAGCCAAACCGATCCGCCGATTGAAACCAATAAAAAGGTTGTTCCGCTGGATTGGGATCAAGCTTCAACATTAAATGTATCGATGACGGTTGGTGAGTTAGACAATTGGACGACAGGATTAATTTTTCAATATGGCTCGGGATTTCCGTATACCGAAGATATGCGCACATCACAGGGATTACGATTTGAAAATGGCGGAGTGAAACCGTCAACATTCAACGTGGATCTTCGTGCGGAGAAGAAAATTGATCTCGATCCATTGAAGCTGAATCTGTTTTGTATCGTTTATAATGTCTTCGACGTAAAAAATGAATTGGGTGTGTATGCTTCAACGGGTCGTTCCAACAGGGACCTTTATTCGAAGAATGCTTCGCCGATTATCGGTTTGAACACACTGCAGGAATATATGAATGATCCGACATCGTATTCCGCGCCCCGTCAAATCCGGCTAGGGTGTAGCCTAGAATTCTAATGTATCAATAAGGAATGTTTATCGATGGTAAAGAAAATTATCGTGCTGGTATTGTTGTTCGTTGACGCTTTGCTCTTTAGCCAGCCGACTCTCCGTACACAACAGTATCTTCACGAGCCGAAGGGAAATTTTAAGCATCGGAAGGCGGGCGTGATGGATGGGAATAGAATTCGTACGCTCTATTATAATGACGGGCAGATAGGAGATTGGCCTGTCGATCCTTCCTGCGAATGGCCAAAGGGAACAGGTCACCGATATCTTGATGGTGTTGCATTACTGGTCGGCGCAAATGTTACCGCAAATGGAAAAACGTTTAAGACAGTGGAAACAGCGTATCGAGAAGAAGTGGATATTTCATCGGCAGACGGCAGCCGGTGGGGCATGGAAGCGGTGCCCGGATATTCGAATAGTATAAAAAATTACCCCGCCAAAAATGTCGACTCTACCTCCTTCCCTGATCACTGGCCCCGTTCGCTGTTTTTCCGCACCGACTCGGTAACCAATGCTGAGGTGCCGATGACGGAAACAGATGCGGCAAAATGGGATGGATATTGGTATGGGTACTTCGGACGCGGTGTGACGAATGCCGACTTTGAAACATTTTACGTTATTGACGATGCGCAGGATAAGGAATTTACCCGTGCGCCGTTTAACTATTATCCTGTCTCTTCGGATTCTACGCGTGGCGGCATGGGGCTCAGGGTAGAGGTTCGAGGATTTCAATGGTCGCATGTGTTGGCTGAAGATATCCTCTTTTGGCACTACGATATCGTCAATATCTCGGACCATGATTATAACCAAACCGCATTCGGATTTTTTACTGATCCCGGTGTTGGAGACGAGAATCAGGTAAATAATAGCGCGTTTTTTACACGGGACGAACAGCTCAATCTTTGTTATACTTGGTGCTACCTGGGTGTGGGTGAACCGGGCAAATGGAAAACCGGGTATTACGGATACGCGTATTTGGAAAGTCCGGGGAATGCATTGAATTCCTACGATGATGACGGCGATGCAACGAAAACCGGAGGTGCGATCTGGCGCAACGGTTCTTCGTTCAATGCTAAAATGGTCGATGAGCGTCGTGATGATAATATTGATAATGATGAAGATTGGGATGGATATACTGACCTGAACAATAATGGAAAGTGGGATGTTGATGAACCGCTGAATGATGATCTTGGCAGCGATGGTGTCAGTCCTTTTGATGTACAATATCGCGGAGCTGATGAAGGAGAAGGAGACGGCAAGCCCACTCACGGTGAACCGAATTTCGACGAAACAGATAAAGATGAATCCGATCAAATTGGATTGACGGCTGTTTCGATTCAACCCTTAAGCAATGTGAACGTTTGGCCAAAACATGATGATGCGATGTGGGGGAAGATGACCGGCGGATTTCTCGATACCTCGACCCAAAATACGAATATAAAGATCGTATTCGCATCAGGTCCCTTTAAGCTGCAAAAGAATCGACGCGAACGGTTCTCCATGGCGCTCGTTTTCGGTGATAACTTGAACATTGTCATCTTTAACAAAAAAACAGTTCAAGCGATTTATGATGCAAATTATAATTTTTCGCAGCCCCCGTATACACCCCATCTTGAAGCTGTTCCTGCAGACAGAAAGGTTCATCTTTATTGGGATAACAATGCGGAACAATCGTATGACAGATTCTTACAAAAAAATGATTTTGAAGGATACAGCATCTATCGGGCGACTGATCCGGAATTTAATGACGCAAAACTGATCACCAATTCGTTCGGAGATCCGGTGTATTGGAAACCGTTGGCGCGGTACGATATGGTGGACAGCATCACCGGACCGGATCCGATTGGAATAAATGGCGCGCATTTTTATCGCGGCAGCGATACCGGATTGCGTCATTCGTATATCGACTCCACGGTGAAAAACGGCATGCGATATTATTATGCTGTCGTATCGTATGATCAGGGTCTTGTGCCAAACAGTGCAAAGAACGAAACGGGGTTGCAGCCGACCGAATGTCCTAAAGTAATTTCGGTCGATTTTGCTGGCACATTAAAATTTATCGATATCAATTGTGCAGTAGTTACCCCCAATGCCCAGGCGGCAGGATATGTACCACCGCATGTACAAGGAGTTCTGCATCACGCAAACGGTGTGGGGACTGGATCTCTCTCGGTGAATGTTCTTGATCCCGCCCGGATTAAAGACGGAGATGAGTACAAAGTAGTATTTAACTCAAAAGTTGCTGCCCCGGCCTATAAAACGGAATCTTACGGTGTCTATAAATTCCCTTCCGATACCATTTTTGCACATATCGATATCCACAGTGCATCGCCGGCATTTTCTGGAATGATGGTAACGGTCACAAATGATTCTGTAATTTCGTTGGATGCTGATTCCACCGGGTGGCTGTTTGGAAATAGCAGCATCGTCATGAACGTGGGTCCGGATTACGCTTTTGTTCCCATCGGTAAGAGTGCTGTGCTGCCGAATGATTATGAGTTGCAATATTTTGATACGGTTGTTGATACAACACTTTTTATCGATCCGAGCGAGATCCCTAATTATCCGCAATTGCAACTGAAGTTCAAAATTCTGAACCGTACGACGGGGAAGTATGTGAAGTGTATTGTGTACCATACTGATACCGCGAAAACAATTGTTCTTGGCGACTCTATAAAAATTATCGAAGGTGATATTGCATCGGGTAATTTTACCGTTGTATGGAATGTTTCGTATGGTATGCCGGTTGATTCAGTTGTCGCTCATCCGAAAAATGGGGATAAATATTTTATCCGCACACGGAAGCCATTTAAATCTGGTGACTATTTTACCTTTACGACACATGCACAATATATCGATCGTACGTTGGCGAAATATTCTCTCTCCAATATTACGGTGGTGCCAAATCCGTATATAACGAATGCCGAATGGGAACAGAAAACATTGTTCCAGTCGGGTAGAGGGACGAGAAAAATTAGTTTCAATCACCTGCCCGCTCAATGTACAGTCAGAATCTATACGATGACCGGCATTCTAATTAAAACACTGCACAAAAATTCTACCATCAATGATGGATCGTTGTCGTGGGACTTGATTACTGAAGACGGTATGGATGTCGCCTATGGTTTATATATCTTTCATGTAGATGCACCGGGAATGGGTGAGCATATCGGTCGGTTTGCATTGATTAAGTAAGAAGAGACATCTGAAAAAATCTCAATTCAACCAATTTTTCAGATGATTCTAAGAACATCAAAAGAAGTGACTTTATGAAAAGAATTATCCATTTCATCCTTTGTGTCGTCATACTGGAACAACTTTCGGCACAAGGGTTTATTACGGATGTCTCTAAGGCCGGCACGACATCGGCATCATTCCTTTCCATTTCGCAAGGAACGCGTGCAACGGCTATGGGCGGTGCATTTGTTGCTGTCGCCGACGATCAAAACTCTCTCTATTGGAATCCAGCGGGATTGGCAGATGCGCGATATCAGGGATTTATTTTTGAACATACGCAGTGGTTTGCCGATATCAAATTCAATTTTATTGGCGGATCATTTTCCCTGGGGGATTATGGAACTGCCGGCTTTAGCGTCACCTCATCCGATGTAAACGACATGGATGTCACGACGGTGACCGAACCAGACGGCACCGGTGAAACATTCGGATATGCCGATATCGCGGTCAGTCTGGCTTATGCACTGAAACTGACCGATCACTTTTCCATTGGTTTTAATCCGAAGTATATTCACCAGCGAATATGGAGAATGAATGCCAGTGCGTTTGCATTCGATCTTGGAATGCGGTACGATACTCCGTTTGAGGGAGTTGTGCTTGGGATGGCGATCTCCAACTTCGGGGAGAAGATGCAGCTGCGTGGCGGAAATACTCTCGTTCTACACGACCCGAACCCCGAAGGGAGCGGAAATAACGACCGCATTCCTGCAGACTTATCCACTGAAGAATGGGCATTACCATTAAATTTTAAAGTTGGCCTTGCATTTCATGTTTTACAAGACGAAACGAACAGACTCGTTCTTGCTGTTGATGCATCACACCCGAGCGATAACTATGAAAGCATTAATATTGGCGGAGAATACATCTTCAGTGATTTTATCTCTTTCCGATCGGGATACAAATCGTTGTTTTTGTCCAACACGGATGAATCATATACATTCGGTTTTGGTCTTCAGCAATATTTTTTAGGTAGCGTCATTATTCATGTGGATTATGCCTATCAGGATTTTCATCGGCTGCGGAATATTCAGAAATTCTCATTGGGAATTAACTTCTAACGTATAGCGCTTATGGATCAACAATTCTTTGGACCAAAGATCATTGTACATCTTTTTCTTCTGACGCTTCTCGTTGGGATGGCCGTAACAGCGCAAACTCTCACAGCAATCGGGCACCGCGGTGCTTCCTCGATAGCACCGGAAAATACTCTCGCCGCATTTAACAAAGCGATCGATCTTGGTGTGGATTATTTTGAATTGGATGTCCGAACGACGGCGGACGATTCGTTGGTGATTATGCATGATGAATTTGTGACTCGAACTACCAATGGCACCGGCAGTGTACAATCAAAAACATATGAGTCTATCCGTACGTTGGATGCCGGGAGTAAATTTTCTGCGGCATATGCCGGAGAAAAAGTTCCATCGTTGTACGAAGCACTCAAACTGGCGAAAGACCGTCATTCCAAGGTGTGTATCCATATCTATGTGGCGGATATTGCCAATGTGGTAAAACTTCTCCAGGCGATGAAGATGCAGCCTCAGGTAGTCATATTTTCATTTGAGTTTGCTCATTTGCAGCAGACAAAGAATCTGGATTCAACCATTGCAGTATTGTATCTCGCCGATGCAGCAACGGGGAACGAAGCGGTGAAAATGCAAAGTATTAAAGGTGAATACATTGGTATCGGAGATACGCCAAAATTTAGCGCAATTAATTATGCACACTCGCTTGGTATTAAATATTTCGCATGGACAATTGACGCTGTTGATAAAATGAAGTCCGCTGTTATAGCAAAAGTGGACGGCATTATTTCGAATTATCCGCAGATTTTAGTCCCGATGCGAGATTCGTTAAAGGCGTTGGACGTAGTGAATATCACCGAAGGCGCGTTGAACGGATATTCGTTGGTGCAGAATTACCCCAATCCGTTTAATCCCTCAACAACCATCAGTTATATCCTTCCGAGAAATAATTTTACAACTTTAAAGATATACGATATGCTCGGAAATGAAATAGCATTGTTGATTCAGCAGGAACAATCTGCCGGTTCGTATTCTGTGTCGTGGAATGCAACGAATGTTTCAAGCGGTGTCTATTATTATCGGTTATCCTCCGGCGGATTTTCTGAGACGAAACGGATGCTGTTGCTACAATGAAACTGAATAACTGATGTTACGCAAAAAGGTAAAAATGGTTCGACGCGGCCCAGAAACAGCGGTCATCCTGGGCAAATCCTTTGCTGTTTGTTCCGAAGGAATCCCTGCGGGAAAGGATGCATCTCCGATAGGGATGCCTTCGGCAGAAGGATGACGTAACTATCTTAGCCTGCGCCTTGCTCACCATGACCGTTTTTCTTGTTTTGCGTAACGAAGTGAATAATAAAATTACTAAGGAAATATATCGGAATGCCTGTGAATACACCACTTCACGGGTTTTTCACTTTCATAGCTATGAATAAATCTGAACGGTTGTTGTCGCTTGATGCATTTCGCGGCTTTACGATGGCATCAATGGTGCTTGTGAATAATCCTGGGTCGTGGGAGCATATTTATCCGCAATTAGAGCATGCGGCTTGGAATGGATGGACGTTTACCGATTGCATCTTCCCGTTTTTCCTCTGGATTGTCGGCGTGGCTATTACATTTTCCCTTTCATCACGAAGACGGAAAGGAGCTACGACGAATGCAGTGCTGATCCAAATAGTTCGCCGGACTCTGGTGTTGTTTTTCATGGGCATTGTTTTAAACGGATTCCCGTTTGGACTTATCGGTGATGCAAGTTTCAGTCTATCGTCGATCCGTATTCCGGGTGTTTTGCAGCGAATTGCTATTGGATATTGTTGTGCTTCAATACTGTATCTGTATGCAAGCACACGCGGAATCGGTATCGCTATCGGTGCCCTATTGTCTGGGTATTGGATATTGATGACTTTACTACCCGTTGCCGGTATTGAACTGGGTAGCATGGAGATGGGAAAGAATTTTGCATCGTATATTGATTCGATATTCCTTAGTGGCCATATGTGGAAAAATACGATGACGTGGGATCCGGAAGGAATTGTCAGCACGCTGCCGGCAATCGCATCGACGCTGTTTGGTGTTCTTACGGGCAAATATTTACAATCTGCCAAACACTCTCCGGGTGAAAAAACAAACTGGATGATTGTTGTCGGAAGTGGAATGATTTTTCTCGGCATCGTACTCGATATGTGGCTTCCAATAAATAAAAGCTTGTGGACTTCATCGTATTCAATAATGATGGCTGGATGGGCAACTGTTCTATTTGCGATAGTGTATTTTATTCTCGATGTAAAGCACATTACATGGTGGTCCTTTCCGTTCATAGTCTACGGTTCAAACGCTATCACTGCCTATTGTCTCTCTGCCGTTCAGGAGTCCGTCATTTATGCGATAACGATAACGATTGCTGTTTCGGCGGAGCAACCGCAGGTGCTTTCATTAAAAGATTACTGGATGGCGACATTCTTTTTCCCTTACGCCGCTCCGTTGAATGCATCATTACTCTATGGACTTTGTACTGTTGGAGCTATGTATTGTATTCTTTGGGTGATGTTGAAGAATAAGTGGATTGTTAAAATATGATGCAGATGTTTCAGCAAGGAAATCTTTAAGCGTGATTAATTGTTGACGTGTTTTACATGGAATTAGATACGAAAAAAGTGTCACGTCAAGCTCCTGTGAGCATTATCAGTAAATTCTCCATATCGAATTTGCACTTTTAAGGATAGGTGTGTTGTTGAACACAGCTCTATATGAAACCATGAACGGCAAAAGAATTTTTTCCATCATATTGTTTTTGACTACATTCGTGATTTTTCCGGTACTACTGTGTGCTGAGCGCCCTAAAACAATCCCTGCAATTAAAGAATGGCGCGATAGTACCGGCACATTTCAGTTTACCGCAACCACCCGAATTGTCATAGATGCAACATACTCTCAAGCGCTTCAATCATCTGCCACAACGTTTGCCGATGATTTACGGTCACTTTTTGGTTATACGATAACAGTGGTTTCTCAGAATGAAACAATGAGCGGTGATATATTCCTTTCCCTTTCCGCAGCAGACAGTGTTATTGGTGAAGAGGGGTATCGTCTATTAATATCAGATAGAATTACTATTACGGCGAATACTTCGACTGGAGCATTTTACGGAACGAGAACTATTCTTCAATTACTCAAGCAACGCGATACAATTTCCGGTGGAGTTGTGCGCGATTGGCCTGATTACCCGGAACGAGGATTGATGGTGGATGTTGGAAGGCATTATTTTAGCATTCAATTTTTAAAGAATCATATTCGTGAATTGTCCTTCCAGAAACTGAACTATTTCCATTTACATTTAAGTGATGATCAGGGATTTCGTATCGAATCTTCCAGCCATCCTGAAATAGTGTCAACGAAATATTATTCAAAGGCGGAAATGACGTCGCTACTACATTTGGCGGAACAATACCATGTGCAGATCATCCCCGAATTTGATATGCCGGGTCACATGGGATGGGTGCTGAGTAGCCATCAAGATTTACGGTTGGTAAGCAGTTCGGGAACGGTCTACCCAAGTTATCTAGACCTAAGTAAAGTAGCGTCGTACACGTTGGTACGGGATATTGTTTTGGAGTATTTGCCATTTTTCCCGGGTAAATATTTTCATCTTGGCGCCGACGAATATATCACGGGAGACTCGTATGGTAAGTTTCCACAGTATGCTTCGTATGCAAAAATACGTTACGGTCCTAAGGCACTGCCAGTTGATCTGTATATTGGTTTCATTAAATGGATCAATGTTTTTGTGAAAAGTTATGAAAAGAAATTACGCATCTGGGCTGATCCGTGGGAATATGTATCGATGACAGGCGCTGTTAGTTTGGATACAAATATTGTTCTCGGCATTTGGAATGCGTATCAAAATCCTCAATCGGTTTCCGATAGCGGATATTCATTTATCAATGCGAGTTTTCATCCGACATATATCACTAGCTCCAACGGACATTTTGGGGATCCGCAGACGATGTATGAAAATTGGGCGCCATATCATCATTTTGGTGGTTGGCCTCCGACATATCCCAACTGGTCTACATCGGCCGATGACGAGCATGTGTTGGGAGCTCAGGTAAGTGTGTGGTGTGAAAGCTGCGGTTCGTATACAGAAACTGTGATGGCGGAAAAAATCCGTATTCTCCTTCACGGTTTATCTCAAAACAGCTGGGATAAATCAGGAACGAGTAAACTATTTCCATCCTACGCAATGTTTATTTCAGATGTCAGCAACGTTGTTGGAAGGGAACCGGGGTACATTATCACAGGAGTTTCACCGCACAGATTGGTACTTGATTATACACTCACTTTAAAAAATTATCCCAATCCATTTAATCCCGAGACGAGGATTCTGTATCAACTTCCGAAGGCATGTGCAGTTTCATTAAAGGTATTCGATATCTTGGGACGGACAGTGACAACCCTGGTTGATGAATATCAACGTTCGGGGAAGCATGACATTGTTTGGAATGCATCGAAAGAATCTAGCGGAATGTATTTTATTCAATTACGTTCGAGCGAGTACCAGCAAACAATAAAAATGTTATTACAGAAATAGCCATTGAAGGGAATACGGAACATTGTGTTCTCAACAATCCGATCAATAATTATAACAGGACCAAAATGAAACTGAAAAATATTCTCTTCGTAGTAAGTATTGTTGTCGGTCAATTAACGGCAGCTTCTGCGCAAAAGTATTCCTCCATTGGCGATCTTCCGCTGATTTCTGGAGATACGATATACAATTGTACCGTTGGATACCGTACCTTTGGATCACTGAACAAAGATAAATCGAATGCCATACTTTTTTGCACCTGGTATATGGGAACCAGCGAAGATCTTCAAGAGAATATCGGCGGAAAATCGCTTGTCGATTCGGTAAAGTATTTTGTTATTGCCGTCGATGCCCTGGGAGATGGAATTTCAACATCACCGTCCAACTATAAAGGGACTCATGGGAAAAAATATCCCATTATTACTATTACCGATATGGTACGGTCCCAGTATGCGATGCTTCGAAAGGAATTTGGGATTACGCAGTTACACGGCATCATCGGCGGATCGATGGGAGGGATGCAAGTGTTCGATTGGATTGTCACGTATCCGGAGTATATGAAAAAAGCTATTGCGTACGTCGGAACACCGCGGCTTTCAAATTATAATCGATTGACATTTTCGTTGCTGGCGGATATTATTACGATGGGGAAAAAGTATTCCATGAGTGAAGCGGATCAATCGCGGGTATATTCAATGACATTTGATCTTGTGCTTCGTTCACCGGAACATTTCAACAAAACAGTGTCTCATCAAGATTTTCAAAAATACCTTGCGCGGTACCGGCGCGACTCTATCAGCACCGAACGATTTGAAAATCTGCTGGTGCAACTTTCCGCAATGAGCGATCATGATATATCGTTGCCGTGGAATAACAGTATGGAGACGGCGGCATCCAAAGTGAAAGCAAAACTCTTTATCATTGTTTCTGATAATGATTTGACGGTAAATCCGCAGCCCGCGATTGAATTTGCCAAAATGACTAATGCTCAATTGTTACAGCTCCAGAATGACTGCGGACATCTTGCACCGGGATGCGAATCTGAAAAGTGCAATGCAATGATTCGTGAGTTTTTTGATCGCTAAGACACTATTCATTCTGACTATAATGATCAAAGAAAAGGCATCCTTAAGGTTGCCTTTTTCAGTTTGTATTCCCGGCACTGGTAAAAAAACTGTCTGCACAATTTTTGGTTCTCAAAGAGCTGAAGTATTTATGCAAATCGTAATTCATTAAGTGGCGTATTGCTGTCCAAAATAAATACTCTTTGAGTGTACCATCGGTCAAACCATGTCAAATAAAACAGAGAAAGCGTCCTATGGATGCTTTCTCTGTTTTATGTACCCGGGGCTGTAGAACAGTTTACTGTGACATTGATGGTAATGAAGGTGGTGAAATACTTAGACACAGTATAATCGTAAGTTAATCGTAGTTTACTAGAAGCGGTCTCAGCAATGGTTTTTAAGTCATTCCCAACAATGACCCGCCACGAAGTGGTCCCTTAGGGAAAGTGTCGAGTGAGGTATCTCGTTTTTGAATATAAAAACAAAATTTTTTTACCACTAAAGCGGGCGAGAAATGACAATGATTAGGTGTTTTTGAGATCATTTTTAAATGACTGGATATTTATGGTGGCTTGCGGCTTCTTAGCCTTACGATTTCTATTTTTAGATTTCCCAATGCCCTATGCAACGATGTGAATAACAAATACTAGTGTCCTGTACCAATAATACCTTAACTAAGTCGTCATTCCCCCAATGGGTCCGTTGGCCGAATGTCCCGCCTTTGGGAACTTCGCCCTGGCGGGACTCAAAAAGCGGAGATTTTGTCGGGCATCTAAATATTGGATTCCCGCCAGAAACATGCGGGAATGACGGTTAGTTTTTTAAATTGAGTGTCGTGA
>JALNZH010000074.1 GCA_023229405.1 Bacteroidota bacterium | reverse complement strand
ACCAATTCCATCATCCAGAGGTAATCCTTATACGCCACATATAATTCCATCATCGTAAATTCTGGATTGTGAGTGCGATCCATTCCCTCATTTCGGAAATCTTTTGCAATTTCATATACTCCGTCGAAACCGCCGACAATCAACCGCTTTAGGTACAACTCATCCGCGATCCGGAGAAATAACGGAATATCAAGTGCATTATGGTGTGTCTCAAACGGCCGGGCGCTCGCCCCACCATACATCGACTGCAACGCGGGTGTTTCGACTTCCAGAAAATTTTTATCGTCCAAAAACTTTCGCATTTGTCGAAGAATCATTGAACGTTTGATGAAGGTATCTTTCACTGACGGATTGACAATGAGATCGACGTACCGTTGCCGGTAGCGCAATTCTTTATCCGAAAACGGATCGAACGTTACCTTATTCCCTTGTTCATCCGTTTTTTCTTTTACCACCGGCAGCGGACGAAGAGATTTTGAGAGCAGCACGAATTTTTGAGCATGTATAGATACTTCTCCCATCTTTGTCCGAAACACATACCCTTCAATACCAATAAAATCACCGATATCGAGCAACTTAAAATTATCGTATGTCGCTTCCAGATCGTCTTTCCTCAGATACGCTTGAATCTTCCCGCTCATATCCTGAATATGGCAGAATGAGGCTTTCCCCATCCTGCGAATCGACATAATTCTGCCGGCAACGGAAACAATCCATTGCGGCATTTCATCTTTAAAATTTTCCAGTATCTCTTTTGAACCAGCATTCCGTTCATATCCGTACGGATACGGATTCACACCGGCAGTACGCAGATGATCCAATTCCTCACGGCGGCGAATCATTAACGTGTTAAGTTCTTCGTGATAATCTTTGTTTAATTGTTCATCCATAGTAGCACATTCCAAAAATTCGATAGTATAAATTATAAGCTATTTCAAAAAATAATTTTTTATTGTCATTCTGAGATCTGTGTTTTAGGCAGGTTAAACCTGCCCGACTAAAGTCTGTCAGGCGGCGAATCTTCTAGTACCAACGCTGTTTGAACTGGATTCACTGGCTACCGACACCGTTGGTGTAGGCAGGTTCACTTCATCCATCATTTCGCTTGAGAGGATTCCGTTTAGAATGTCATAATATTATTTTTGAGATACTTTCAAGTAATTGAGTTTATTTTTTTGTTCTGCTGAATTCCGACAACATTACACATACTTCGTCTTGTATCTTTTCTGCAAAGGGAGTCGGAACGGTATAATGATTGGCGATCATTGAGAAGGTAAACATTTCACTATCACTGCTTGTGACATACCCGGACAGGCTTCGAACATAACCGATGGAACCCGTTTTTGCATGAACATTTCCTTCCGCTTTCGTTCCTTTCATCCGACGTCGAATCGTTCCGTCAACTCCGGCAATGGGTAACGATTCGTAGAACGTTGAGAATGATGCCTCCTTTGACATTCCCGCCAGTATCGAGACGATATCGGTTGGAGTAATCAAATCCTGTCTGGACAAGCCAGAGCCGTCGGCATACCGAAGTCGAACAGTATCCACACCCCATTGCGACAAGACAGGATACGCTGCATTACGACCGGTACGCATTGAACCGACACCGGATTTTTCTTTTCCCATAGTCCGAAATACTTGTTCCGTGTAAAAATTCTGACTCGGTTTATTGATAACTCTGATAATCTCGGAATACGGAGGCGAAATAAATGAGGCGAGTTCCGTTGCGTCGTCATACCGGATGGTATCTTGAAAATCATCACCATCAACCGCAATTCCCGAAACAGCGATATTCTTTAATTGTAACACTTCCTTTAATACTGCTGCCGTATACACCGTCGGGTTTTCCACCGTCACGGATTCAATCCACGGTTTTTTTCCGCGAGACATTGTTCCATGGATAAATACATTATTCGTTCCGCGTTTCCGTTCAAACCAGATCTCGTTTACAGAATCCGTCTCAGCAGCAGTGACAGTTTGATTGATAAGTGTAATATAGCTCGTGTTCGGAGAGACCGATACTGAACAGATTTCTCCAATTATTGCCGAAGGAACCACTGTGAAATCGACACAATTATCATTAAACGAAAGTCCACTGATCTGAGCGGCATAATAATCCGTTTCGTAATCGGCAGACCAGCCGGCACCGTAATATTCGTCATCAAAGCAGTTGTCGTCGCCGATAATATTGCCGCTCACGCGTTTAATTCCACGGTTTCGAAGAGTGTCCGCCCATTGCTCAAACGCACTAGTCACTTTCCCGCTGTCAAAACGGCCAGAGATTGTCGGATCGCCACTGCCGACAATGCAAAGATCCCCTATCAACACACTATCCTTAATCGTTCCCTTCGTCATCAATCGGGTGACATACCTGTATTCCGGAGTGAGAGCAACAATTGCTGTAGATGAAGTGAAAAGTTTCATGTTCGATGCCGGCATGAACATTTTTTTTTCATTCCGTGCATAGACGGTCTCACCTGTTTTTAATGAGCGAATCAGTACACCCCAATGAGCGTTTTCAAAGAGTGAATCGTTGAATTTCTGTGCGATCTCATAGCCGAGTTTGCCGATCGGTTCGTCCAGATCGTACATTGTTGATGGTTGCGTTGAACAACCGCAGAACATCAAAAGAAATACGCCGACTATCCAAATATTTTTCATAAGCAACAATTCATAGACGATGTTTAGGGCTGCGCTTTCCCCGTAGGATACGCCGGCAGCGATAATCGGTCGTCTGCTGTCCGATTCGTCAACGCGGCGATTTCATAGATCTTTTGTGCATGCCAGGATTGGACCTGTTCCCATGTAAACCTCCATGCCCAATTCCCCAATGCGTGTCCGGGCATATTCATGCGGGCTTCTGTTCCCAATCCCAGAATATCCTGAAACGGAAACACGGCCATTACCGCAACGGATTGAGCTGCGACGCGAATCAGATCCCAGTGAATTTCGTCGCCAGGTGTTCCGACATATCGTTTCACGAATTCACGTTCGCGCTCAGTCGCCGATTGAAACCAACCGATGGTCGTATCATTATCATGCGTGCCAGAATAGACGACGGTATTGGAAGTGTAATTATGCGGGAGAAAATTATTCTTGGTATCCGCAGCAAATGCAAATTGCAGGATGCGCATTCCGGGGAAGTTATATCGGTCGCGTAATTCCACAACGTCCGGAGTTATCTCCCCGAGATCTTCGGCAATAATCGGCATCTTACCGAGTTTTTTTTCAATAGCATCGAACAATTTTGCACCAGGACCTTTCACCCATTGTCCCTTTACCGCAGTTGCTTCTGTTGCGGGTATCTCCCAGTATCCGGCAAATCCGCGGAAGTGATCTATGCGTACGATATCGACAAGTTCGAGCGTCGTTCTGATTCGTTCGATAAACCACGCATATTTCTCTTCATGCATCGCCTTCCAGTCATACAGCGGATTTCCCCATCGCTGACCAGTGACAGAAAAATAATCCGGCGGTACACCGGCAACAACTTTTGGTTTCATCTGTTTATCTAGATGGAACAGATGAGGATTCGCCCAGACATCGGCGCTTTGGTATGCAATAAAAATCGGAATGTCTCCAACGATCTTCACACCGCGTTCGTTGGCATATTTTTTTAACGCAAACCATTGACGGAAGAAACACCATTGCGTGAATTCCCAAAACCGAACTTCTTCTTCCAATTCGATGCGGATTTTTTTCATTGCTGCCGGAACCCGTTTTACTAAATCGGGATCCCAGGTGCTCCATTCTGCTCCATGGTATTTTTGAATTAAGGCCATGAACAGAGCGTAATCCTCAAGCCATGATTTTTGTTTTTTACAAAAGGACGTGAATTCTTCGAATTCGGTTTTCCCATTCTTCACAAAAAAATTGTGCGCGGCAGTCCGGAGCAGATTCATACGGAATGTTTTACAATCACCGAAATGCACTTTATATTTATTGAATGTAGGAGCTTTTTCCAATTCACTCTGTGCCAGCCATCCACGATCGGAGAGTTCTTTCAGATCGATCAGCATTGGTTCTCCGGCAAACGCCGAAAGGCACATATACGGTGAATCGCCCATCCCGACAGGACCGAGAGGAAGCATTTGCCAGAGACGTTGTCCTGCAATAATGAGCCAATCTACAAAATGGTACGATGATGCCCCAAGGTCACCGGATCCAAACGGACCGGGAAGTGAAGTTGGATGCAATAATATTCCCGAACTGCGTTCAAAATTCATCATAAAAATAACTGTTATGGTTTAATAGAAATTTCCGATCCTGACGCGACTAATTTTTTCAAACTTTTCACTTCCCTGTCGGTTAAATATCTCCACATGCCGCGCTGTAATCCCTGCACATTTAGTCCCGCATATTCCACACGATGCAGCCTATCCACCTCGTACCCGAACGATTCGAACATTCTGCGTACTTGACGGTTCTTCCCTTCGTGAATATGGATTACCACTTCACGGCTTTTTGTGCCGGGAATAATTTCCAGTTCAGCCGGCGCAGTTTTTCCATCTTCAAGGTACACGCCATTTGCCAGTTTTTCCGCATGAACAGTATCGAGTCCTTTATCGATGGAGACGTGATATGTTTTTATCACTTCGCTGGAAGGATGCATCAATTTATTCGCCAGCATGCCATCGTTGGTCAACAGTAACACACCAGTCGTTTGGCGGTCCAATCTTCCTACCGGATAAATCCGTTCCTTCGCATTCACTAGATCCAGAACAGTCCGGCGTCCTTTTTCATCGCTCGCAGTGGTGATAAAATCTTTCGGTTTATTAAGAAGGATGTATACCAATTTCTGCGCAAGCGAATACGTTTGTCCATTTACCTTTACGACATCATTTTGCGGATTTACTTTGGTGCCGAGTTCCGTCACCACCGCACCGTTCAATACCACTTCACCATTAGCGATCATCGTTTCCGCAGCTCGGCGCGATGCCACACCGACCATAGCAAGGAACCGGTTTAAGCGAAGAGTTTCTGGAAGAACGTTTTCACTTTGTTCTTCCACTTGCTCCACCCTGTTTCTGATTCCTGCGGGTTTTTCTGTAGATCGCCCAGGACGGACTGTTCGTCTCCGATCGAGCTTTCCGAATGAACCGCCGCTTCTTCCATCGAAACGGGATTGAGTTTTCCTTCCAGCGGAGGCACCGGTGCTGCCGGTTCTGTTTCTATCTGTTCTGTCGGTACGGTCTCGAAAACTTCCTTCGCGTTTATCTCCAAACGATCCTGCTCTTCGTTCACCAGGTTTTCCGGAGCGATGGTCGTAAACTCTTCCCGTTCTTCGATCACCGGAATTTTCTGAGTGTCTGTCGTTACCGTTTCCCGTTCTTCGATCACCGAAACTTCCAGATCGTCTTTCGTCAAATGATCCTGTTCGGCGTTCTGCGGATGTTCCGGGACGTCTGTTATCGAAGCCACCTGAACGTCGATCGTCTGTTTTACCAGTTCGTCTTCTCTCACCGCCTGCTCCGGTTGTTCCGTACGAAGTGCGAGGTTTTCCTCCGAAGGCTCCTGAGGAACTTCCGGGTTTTCCAGTACGCCGGTCTCCGAATACTCCTGTTCGTTTTCCACTAAATTTTCCGGTTGATGAACTGGCAGAATCTCCGGAATGTTTACGCCGGTTTCCGCCGTCGCTTCGTCTGTTGTCAAATTGCTTTCTGATGGTGTCTCTCCTTCTGCAGTACGTTGACCGTCTGCTGCTTTATCATCCGTCTGTACTGGTGCGCCTCCCGCCGTCTCGCCCTGTTGTGCGCTACGACGGTTTTCCTCTTTAATATTTTCCTCTGCTTTACTCTTTGACGCTTTCTGCGGTTTATTCTTGGAACCTTCGTTCCCTTCCAGTTTCTTTTCCAGATCTTCCTTGAACTCCAGTTCCTGCTGTTCCGCCAACAGTCTCCGGTCTACTTCCAACTCTGTTTCATTAATCAGTTCCGAAATCTCTCTCGGTTTCGGCAGATCGGAAAGATCGTTTAATCCAAAATGTTCCAGGAATTTTTGTGTTGTGCCGTATAACAGTGGACGACCAGGGGTGTTCGCACGTCCGGTAATATGAATGAGGTCTTTCTCTAGCAGTGCGTTTATAATGTAATCAACATTCACCCCGCGGATAAATTCCACTTCGCCCTTGGCGATCGGCTGTTTGTACGCAATAATGGCAAGCGTTTCAACGGCAGTTGGTGAAAGACGCCGTCGTGCTTTTTCTTTCGCCAGCTTCCCGACCCAGGAAGAAAAATTATCCTGAGTTGCATAGGTGAACCCACCGGCAATTTCAATGATACGGAATCCGCTCCCCATCTTGCCATACCCGCGGTTGAGATCACCGACCGCTTTGCGAATAATTTCGGCGTTCACAACGAAATGTCCGGACGGAGGAAGGTCTTTATTGACATCATCCATAATGGAACGGATGAACCGAGTTGTCATCGGCTCATCACTGGCAAAGATAAGCGCTTCGATGATGTTCTTCAGTTCAGTCGAAACGACGACCGCGTCGGCTGTTGCTTCCGGCACGATTTCCGTCTTGACCTCCGGTTGTGCTTCACTCATAAACGTCTTCTCCGATGTTATTCACTTCGAACGTTAGTTTCGTTCAATACGTCGAATCAGGCGGCGCAATCACTGCCTCTTCACTTACTTTCACAATGGTAATGTCTGCATAGGGATTAAATTGATTGATCGCAATGATCTGTTGTTTCATCAATTCCAATACCGCGATAAATGTCACAACGATACGAATTTTCTCCGTCATCGACATGACAATTTCAAAAAAGGAGATCTCTTTTTTCTCCTTGAACAGTCCGACGATATATAACATTTGTTCGTCCAACGAAACGTTCAGTTTGTTAATTTCGTGCACATGTTTGCGCGGCATCTTATTTACGGCAAACTGGAAAGCAGCGATGAGATCGAACAGCGTTACATCGCGTATGATATCGTCGCCATCCGTTTCATCAATAATTTTTGGATCATTCTCAAAGTTACCGCGATATGCAATCTTCCGGTGTTGAATCTGTCTCCGCTCTAGTTCCTCCGCCATTTCCTTCCACCGCTTGTATTCCAGAAGCCGGCGCACCAATTCCGCACGCGGATCAAATTCCTCTTCGTTTTCCCCTTCCGGACGTGGCAGCAGCATCTGAGCTTTAATCTGCATCAGTTCCGCCGCTGTCACGATGAATTCTCCGGCGATGTCCAGGTTCAATTCCGTGAGATACTGCAGATACTCTAGAAATTCTTTCGTGATCTTCGCGATAGGAATATCATAGATATCCAGTTCATCCCGCTTAATGAAAAAGAGCAGGAGATCGAGAGGACCTTCAAAGTCTGATAATTTAACTCTGTACGCTTTGTCCATAGTTTTGCGCACATGCCGTTCGGCATGTGAACTGATTTCTCATTATCCGATCTTCATTGTTGCACGAACTTCTTTCATCGTTTCACGAGCCACGTGTTGCGCCCGGGATTCACCATGATTCAAAATTTCTATTACTTCGTTCGGTCTGCTCTCAAAGTATGCCCGTTTTTCGCGAAATGGAGCAAGTGTATCGGCAATTTTTGTAGAACAATTTTTTTTACAATCCACACAACCAAGCGCACCGGATTCGCAGCCACTTCGTATCTCCGGCACTTCTGGCGAATTAAATTTCTTATGGTATGAAAAGACCACACAGACATCCGGTCTGCCGGGATCGTTCTTTCGTACTTTGAGTGTATCGGTCACTGCTGTCCGCATTTTCTTTTGGATCTCTTCCGGAGAATCAGAGAGCAGAATTGTATTCCCGATTGACTTGCTCATTTTTTGATTGCCGTCGAGTCCCGCCAGTCGGGCGAACTTCGTCAGTTTCGGCTCTGGTTCGGGAAATACCTGTCCCCACTGCGTATTAAATCGCCGAGCAATCTCACGAGTAATTTCAATGTGCGGCACCTGATCTTCACCCACAGGAACCACATCCCCTTTATACAATAAAATATCTGCCGATTGCAACACCGGGTATCCAAGATGACCATAAATAACCGATTCCATATTCAGATCCCGGATCTGATCCTTCAGTGTAGGATTCCGTTCCAATCGAGAGGTAGTGATCAGCATAGAAAAAACCAGGTGCAGTTCTGTATGTTCTTTGATTTGTGATTGACGAAAAACCGGACTTTTCTGCGGATCGATTCCCGCAGCAAGCCAGTCGATGATCATATCAATTGAATTCTGATACAGATCGCTCGTATCAAGATTGGTGGTCAGCGCATGATAGTCCGCAATGAGATGATAATTGTCAAATTCGGATTGCAGTGCCACCCAGTTTTCCAGTGCACCGACAAGATGGCCGATATGCAGTTTACCAGTGGGGCGCATGCCCGAGAGGATTCGTTTCTTCTGTTTGCTCAAAATAGAATTACTAAAAATAGTTAAAAATTAAAGGTGAACAAGTAAAAACTGTCAAAAAGAAAAAGAGGTACTTTTACAACAACTTTTCACTTTTTAGTGCATGAATAAGTACGGTTTCCAACGGTCATCCATATTCCCGACGAAATGCCGAATAAAAGTAACGTGATTCGGTTTCATCGGAGGTCGCATCAACAACATTCCACATTCTTCCGGGGTGCTGTCCCCTTTTTTATTATTGCATTTCACACATGCTGCAACAAGATTTTCCCAAGCATCCTCACCGCCGCGGGATTTCGGCTGCACATGATCCAACGTCAGAGGGACATCACCTCTACCGCAATATTGACAGCGGTGCCCGTCGCGGCGCAGAATATTTTTCCGCGACAGAATGATCTTTTTATAGGGAACGCGGACGAATGCAGACAACCGCACAACGCTTGGAAACGGCATCGATAGTGAAACAGATCGGATCACTTTTCCATTGCTCGTTTCGATCAAATCGGCCTTTCGCAAAAAAAGAAGCATAATCGCTTTCTTTACATTGCAAACACTCAGCGGCTCATAATTCTGATTCAGTACGAGCACTTTGCTGTTTAAGCGCCCATGGATACTTTTGGACTGAAATAATGAACTGAAGGCGACAATCCTCCTCTAGCAACTTTCGATTTTTTCTGAAAGGGCTTTTAGTATAACGTAACCGATGATATGGTAATATCTTTACCTGTTATTTTCGAGAAAAACCTTTCATGGTGCCTGCTAATGTAATAGAAATATAACAACGGCTGGAGTGAATATCAATCCGAACGAGGTATTTAAATTGATATTAATTGGGGAAAACTTGAGGGCGAACATATCCCCGGCTGTTTTTTAACGAGCAGACCGGGTATGGAATAATTCTGAACTATTTTCGACGTTTTTGAATCTCTTTCATTGAATCCCCGCCAAATTTCTCCAAATAAGCATTTGCAATAACCGGTGCGACAACAGATTCACCAATAACAGCACAGGCAGGAACGGCACAGACATCCGAACGCTCATAACGGGAGCGGACCGTTTCATGGGATTTGATATCGACTGACCGTAACGGATTTGCCAGCGTTGCAATTGGCTTCATGGCGCCGCGGATAACGATATTTTCACCGTTCGTGACGCCCCCTTCCAATCCCCCGGCTCTGTTTGTCGGCCGAAGAGCCCGATGATTGGTCGCCAGCAGTTCATCGTGCACTTCCGATCCAAATCGTCGTGCATTTTCAAATCCATCTCCGATTTCAACACCTTTTACTGCGTGAATCGACATTACTGCTTGTGCGAGCTGTCCGTCCAATTTCCTGTCGTATTGGACGTAACTACCAAGACCGATCGGAATACCGGAAACGATTACTTCAAAAATTCCGCCCAACGTGTCCCCTTTTTTCTTGCATGATTTTATTGCTGCGATTGCTTTAGCGTTTGCAGTTTTTTCCAGCATGCGCACTTCGGAACGATCGGCAGCAATAGCAATGCTCCATGCATTTTCATGATGGATTAATGATCGTACCATTTTGTTCAATTTCACAGCATCTTTATTCTCCGCGTTGCCGATAGACATTACGTGGCTGCCGATATGGATTCCAACCTCAGACAAAAACTTTCTGGCGATAGAACAACACGCCACACGCATTGCAGTTTCGCGGGCGCTTGCCCTGTCGATCACATTCCTGATATCATCAAATGCGTATTTCACAGAACCGACATAATCGGCATGGCCGGGTCGCGGTACGGTGATCTTCTCGATTCCCTTACCGCTTCCCTCAACGGACATTCTCTCTGTCCAATTCTGCCAATCTTTATTTCTGATCATCAACGCAATCGGCGATCCGAGTGTTTTCCCGAATCGGACACCGGAAAGAATTTCGACCGTATCGGTTTCGATTCTCATTCTACCGCCGCGACCGTATCCCTGTTGTCTACGCCAGAGATGATGATTAATATATTCTGCCGAAATAGAAAGCCCTGCAGGAATTCCTTCAACAATTCCGATGAGCGCCTGTCCGTGCGACTCACCTGCTGTAAAATATCGTATCATATTGGCTCTGAGTAATTTTATGTGAAGCTAGTGATACTTCTAATAAGTACTAGTGTGTTTTAGTGACCATCCTTCGACGCGCCAACTTAGAAAAGCGCGTTTTTGCCGAGGATAAGCATTGTGTTTTTACCGTCTGATGTATTTGAAACGATGCTAGATTCTTGTTACTGGATTTCTCAATTTGAGATTTTGCTTATTTGCTATTAGCTATTCCACTTTCCATTCTGTTTCAGTATCTGTCTGCTGATAATCAATTTTTGTATTTCGTTCGTCCCTTCGAAAATCTTCAGGATTCTTGCATCCCGGTAGAAACGTTCCAGCGGAAGTTCGGCTGAGAATCCCATACCGCCGTGGATCTGCAATGCATTGTCCGCAATCACGGAAACTGCTTCGGAGCAATAAAGTTTTACGATCGCAGCATCGAGTGTAATATCCTCATGCAGATCATGCTTAAATGCCGCTTTGTAGACCATGTTTTCCATCGCATAAATTCTGACAGCCATGTCTGACAACATAAACTGAATTGCTTGAAACTTTGAGATCGGTTCGCCGAATTGTTTGCGATGTTTAGAATAGGCAACAGACATTTCCAGCATCTCTTTTGCGGCGCCGAAACAGGCGGCGCCAAGACCCAGCCGTCCGGAGTTTAATGTTTCCATCGCCACTAAAAATCCTCGTCCATCTATACCGATAATATTTTCTTCCGGAACCTCCACATTATCGAATGCCAGCGTATTTGTTACACTGCCTTTGATTCCAAGTTTCTTTTCATTTTTCCCGACACTGACGCCACCGAACTTTTTTTCTACTACAAAACCGGTAATTCCTTTTTCCGTTCGTGCAAACACGGAAAAAATTTCGGCCAGTGACCCGTTCGTAATCCATACTTTTTCACCGTTCAGAATCCAGGTGTTCCCTTTTTTCTCAGCGCGAGTGGAAAGGTTAAACGAATCGGAGCCAGCGTCCGCTTCGGTTAATGCAAATGCAGCAATCAGTTCACCAGACGCCAGTCTCGGCAGATATTTCTTTTTCAATTCTTCCGATCCACCGACAAGAATGGCCTGCGCACCGATGGATTGATGTGCACCGATCGTGGCTGCAGTGGAACCGCAGACACGCGCAACTTCTTCCTGTGCGATGCAAAATCCAACTTTGCCAAATCCTCCCCCTCCGTACTCTTCCGGAATCGCTGTACCGAATAATCCCACTTCGGCGATCTTCTTTAACAGAACCGAAGGAATCTCTTCGTTTCGGTCTATTGCCGATGCCAACGGACGTATTTCGGCATTCGAAAAGTCTCGCGCCATTTTGCGCAGCATGCGGTGTTCCGCTGTAAATGGAAAATTCATAGGCATCAAATAAAACAGGAAGAGTTTTCGTAACTTCTCAGCGTAAATTTTACTTAGGCAAAAATATTGGTCATTCTGAACGCCCGCTTGACCGGCACAGTTGGGCAGACAGCGAAGAATCTGTATTACACATCATCACATGTGTTACTCTTCGTATTGGATTCTTCACTTCGTTCTGCTCTACAACAGTAGAACTCGTTCAAAACGACGACGATAGTATATTGATTGTTACCATTACTGAGTAGTTTCGAGTTTTCTTTTAGAATATACGAAATAAAATAAAAAGACCTCATTGATATTTCAGTCAATGAGGTCCTGACGGTATTCTCCGGATTAATGTGTTATGGAATATTTAAAGCCACAAACCGTAATCCGCTTTGTGCACCTTTCACTCTCAGCAGTAGCGCATCTCCCTGTTTTTTTGCTTTGACGATCTTTTCAAAATCCATAACGGTCGTAATAGGTTTCCTATCTGCTTCCATGATAATATCCCCGTCCCGCAGCATTCTATTAAATGCTTCACTATAAGGTTTTACGCCAGTCACAACAACGGAACTGCTTACATCCCGCTCTTTCATCGTTCGACTATCCGCTTTTTTCACGGAGAAACCCAATTGATTAAATTCCACCGAACGTGCCGATGTTTCTTCCGCGTCGCGCTGATCGTAATTCTCTTCATTATTCGCAGCAAGATTTCCGTTTTCGTTGCGCGGTTTTAGCGTAATTATTTTTTCACTCTTCTTCTCGTCGCGCCAAATCAATAATTTCACCTTATCGCCAGGGTGTTTTGAAGCAATATATGCCTGCAATTCATTCGGTGCTTTCATCGGCCTTCCGTCGATTGTTAAAATAATATCTCCCGCTTTCACTCCGGCCGCTTTTGCCGCATCGCCGATCACCTCCTGGACAAAAACACCTTCCGGTTTTTCCAAACCGTTTGCTTTTGCCAAAGTCTCATCCACCTGCGAAATTGAAACGCCGATATACCCTCGTTCCACCTTTCCATGCTGGATAAGATCCATGGCAACGCTCTTTGCCAAATTGATCGGGATGGCAAAGGAATATCCTTGATACCGCTGGTTTGTAGTTGCGATCGCGGTGTTTATTCCGATCACCTGTCCGAAAATATTCACCAAGGCTCCGCCGCTATTGCCGGGATTGACTGCAGCATCTGTCTGAATAAAATTTTCCACACCGTACGGCTCGTTGATCAACCGAAGATTTCCCCGTCCCATAAAACTGATGATGCCTGCC
>JALNZH010000073.1 GCA_023229405.1 Bacteroidota bacterium | reverse complement strand
CTGCAGCAACCAACGAATATTTACCGATATTGGCATCATCTAAAATCACTGCCCCCATACCAATTAACGAATAATCATTAATTGTGCAAGCGTGAATTACCGCACTGTGACCGATGGTAACATTTGAACCAATATGTGTGGGAAATCTCTTGTTCGTTACATGCACGACCGTATTGTCTTGTATATTGGTCCGCTCTCCAATCCTGATAAAATTGACATCACCGCGGATGACAGTATTAAACCAGACGCTTGAGTCTTTTCCGATTTCAACATCTCCAATAATATGAACTCCATCCGCAATAAATACGGACAAATCGATTTTCGGGTGGATGCCTTTGTAGGTTATGATACCCATAATTTAGTTTGCATGGGGCGGTATCCATCCCTGTCTGGTCCATTTAATCAGTTCGACATGAACGCTACCCAATATCACTTTCATTTTTGCCACAATCGGTATACCCGCAGTATCATTACTGAAATATCCTTGAAAATATCCGGTCAAACCGAATACTCCCGTAAAATCGGACGTTCCGTCAAATTCAATTGTCGCTACCGGGTATTTTACCGCGTCGATATCCTGTGAGCCCATTTTATTCATGAAATTAAAATGTGTTTTATATGATTTTTCATTAACGACGACAGGGACACTATATTTCCTTACTTGCTTAAAGTGTTGACGCGCATAAAAAAACAGAGAAAGGCCATCCAGTTGCTGTTCAAAGATAGGTTCTTCACCGAATCTGATAATTTCTCCAATTGGATCAACGCCAATCTCATAGTACATTTTATTTTTTTTGTAATTATAACTGTACTTCACGTACGGCATGCTGGTCGGTTTTGAAGTATTATGTGTCACAAAAAATTGTGAGTATGCATCGGCGTCCATTTCGCTATAAAATACCTGATGCAAATCGACAAACGGAATACCGGAATACGAATCGAGATATGCTTTGGCTTTGAAGACTTTCACACCGTTCCGCACAGCGGTATCAAGGATCTGCATCTTCACCAATCCTATATCAAAGATTGAATAACTGACGTTATATTGCAGCTCTTCACCAAGAAAAAATTGATCATCTTCGCCTGAAAATTCGAATACAACCTCAGTTGCATTTTTTGCTTCTAGAGTGTTGCTGGAAGAAACCGGTGCGAGAAGAATCAGCAGCATTGCAGTAACAACACTGCCGAAGCATAACAAAACATTACGTGGCGTAATACCCATACTGTATCTCAATTCAAACGCGCGAATTTTTCCGCCTCAGGAAATAATGTAATGGCTTTCTTTACCTGGGAATCTATTCCAAGTAATACGGAGTACCATCCTTCATTATTCCAGAAATTCCGGGCGATGTATGCTTTCAACCGCGCTTCGATATACTCCTTATCTTTTTTATAATCATCTGCAATGAATTCGACCTTCTTCTCCTTCGTGAATGCGAGGAATTCATTCATCAATGTGGAATCAATAACAAAATTTTTATTGAACGAGACCAGATCGGATTTGTATGTATTCTTCAACTGATCGCCGGTCCTTGTTAAATATCCGGTGATAAATTCATAAAACATATTTCGTCTGTTTAATTGCACAGAATATTTTGTAATATTTCCTGGTTTTACAATAAAATCCGGTGTGATGCCGCCTCCGCCAAGAATCACGCGGCCTTTGGAGGTTTTGAATTTTGGCCGTGCGGTGTCTGCAACACTCTCTTTATGCTCTAAGTTTTCACCCTCTTGCTCTTCACGTGTAAAGGCTTCTTCCTGATATTTATCTTTGTTCTCGTACGACCGCTGGATCAATCGACCGCTCGGCGTATAATATCGAGAGATGGTCAACCGCAATGCCGAACCATCCGACAGAGGAAATTGTTTTTGCACTAATCCTTTACCGAAGCTTGTTTCACCAACGATTAAACCACGGTCCCAATCCTGCATCGCACCGGAGACGATCTCACTCGCAGAGGCTGATCCATTGGAAAGCAAAATAATCAACGGCATTTTTTCGAATTCATTATTATTTGTATACGCAAAATATTCTTCATTAAATTCACTTTTGCGGCTCACCGTATACACCACTTTGCGCGGATTACCATTCGCATCAGCTTCCAGGAATAAATCGGACATTTTCACGGCTTGATCAAGATATCCACCGGGATTCGACCGAAGATCCAGCACCAGTTGTTTCATACCCTGCAATTTCAGTTTTTGCAGCGCCGCAACCATTTCCCTGTGTGTCGTTTCCGCAAAGCGGGTCACATTAACATAACCGACTTTGTCGTTTAACATTGTGGAAACATCAACGCTGTATAGCGGGATCACATCTCGAACGATCTCGAACTCCAATAGTTCTTTAACGCCAGCGCGAACGATACTGACGGAAACTTTTGTTCCTTTCGGACCTTTGAGTCCCTTCATCACCTGTTCGGTTGAAAATCCGACAGAGCTTTTTCCATCGATCTTAACAATCTTATCATTGGACATAATTCCAAGCGATGCGCTCGGTCCCCCGCCGATCGGTTGTACGACGGTGATCGTATCGTTGACTATGGAAAACTCAACACCAATTCCTTCGAACCGTCCCTGAAAATCTTCCGTCACACGCTGCATTTGTTGCGGTTTGATGTATACGGAATGTGGATCCAATTCGTTCAAAAATCCGGTAATTGCATGTTCCGTAAGATTTTTGGTGTCCACATCTTCTACATAATATTTTTCCGTAAGGCTCAGAACATCCTTAAACTTTGACAACTGCTCATAGATGTTGTCTCCGGATACCAAATGATTAACCTGAGTCCCTCCAATGAACGCCGCTAGAAACACAACAACGATCAACGGAATTGAGAATCTCTTCTTCATAAGTACGCTCCTAAAATCTTCTCTCATAACGGTTTAGTGGTTTTAACAGTAAATACACTCAAATAAATTAGACGAAATTACTGGATAAATATTGCATTTGCATATAACTGTGATATTCAAGAAACAAGAAAAATAAAAGAAATGCAAGGTACAGCTGTTCAGAAAGTGACCGAACCACCAACTCTGACTCTCCGTAATTCATAATACGCACTCGGATCAGAAAGTTCCCCGCCAATCCTGCCGTTGGAATCGATCCATTTTACATTCTTGGTATTAAAGACGTTTCTTGCATCAACATACACTGTCAGCGAAATATCGTTATTGCTATCGAATGAAAAATTGCGTGAGAGCTTTAGATTTCCAAACAACACGTTTCGCATTCGAGAATTGTTCGGAAGAAAATCCTTTGAGGAATCCAGCGGAGTAAAACCGTCTCGAGTCGGAAAATATGTATATGGTTTCGGAGAATTGAACCAGATAATACCGTTGGCAATAATTTTATACGGCAGTGTCGTTTCAATATCTAACTTCACCGAATGTCGTTGATCCCAGCTTAATGGAAACGATACAGCTTTTATCGGAAATCCCCATTGTGCCTGATTGATTGATTGATTTGCAACATTACTTGATCCTTCTGTATACATAAAAGAATACGAGAAGCTTCCCGACAGCATCTCATCGCGTTCGCGGCTCAAAACAAATTCGATTCCCTGCGCTTCGGCATTCGCATTGTTGACATATTGCGCAAATCCGTAGTCCCCTCCAGCTTTACTGTCGAACGGTATCAACGTTTTGGAATCGATCTGATTTTTTACGTTCTTCCGGAAGAATGTAATGGAGCCTACATAGTTCTCGGTAACCGCATGTTTGTATCCGATCTCCCAAGCGATTGTCCGTTCCGGTTCAAGATCCGGATTTCCCGTCAACACACTGCGCGCACCACTTTGAATCTGAGGTGGATTGATTCCGGTATAGAGATATTCAAACAGCGGGTATTGGAAATAATATCCAAAATTGACAAAGAACATACTGTTCGGTCCCATGGGAGCGGCAAATGCCACACGCGGGCTGAACGCATGTTTCATGACGGTTTTCTTATACCCAACCACCTGTTGTTTAAATTCATTATTCGAACTGGGAATAAATTCAACTAAAGGGCGTTCCGCACGCGGATCGAGAAAATCCCATCGCAATCCCAAACTAAGAATGGACCCATCCAGCGAAAACCGGAATTTGTCCTGCACATAGATACTACCCGATCGCGGGAAATATTCATAGAGATTACTGAAGTTCAACAATGGAGCATTCTCAATCGGTTTACCGAAATACGTTCTTTGCGGTTCGAATTTCACCAGATCATAGAAGATGTCATAAAAATTAATTTCAAATCCTGATTTCAACAATTGTACATCGTCTAGCTGCGATGTAAAATCTCCCTTAATTGTTTGCACCAACTGTTGAATGTTTGCCCACCAATTCTTTTTTCCACCGACAACATACCGTAAAAAAATATCGTAATGGTACGGCTGTATTTCAATTTCAGCTTTTGTATCCTCACCAAAACGGTTCTGCATATAAAAGTGAGTGAAACTCAGTGAAAACGCCGATCGGTCCGAGATCGTTTGAGTTAATGTTATCACACCGCGGAGCGATAAAGATTTCCGACGTGGCAGTCCGTCCAGATTATATCTCCAGCTATATTCATAATCGTGCCAGTCTTTATATGAATAAATTCCCTGTCCGGTCAACTTGCTCGATTCAGACGCGAGATAATCCAATTTTGCCATTCCGGAAAGTTCTGCGCTATTCGGAGACGAAAAATATTTATTCATGTCCTGCCACCACCGTGTATTGGAGAATCGTACGGTTGTCGCCGTTAAATAAAAAAGAGTATTAGGAATTACCGGACCGCCCAAACTAAATTCACCTTCATTATGCTGATCTACTTGTTTATTCCATTTTGACGGAATCCAGTTATCTTTTTCAAACCGGAACGACATCTTATGGGTGTTATCTCCCCCTTTGGTAATCACGTTGATCACACCTGACATTGCGTTTCCATATTCCGCTTCAAAACCGCCCGTATAGATTGTCATTCCACCGATAGAGCTTTTTGGAAGCTCCGTTCCCAATCCTCCGGCAACATAATCCTGCACCGGTACGCCGTCTATGAGATAAATAACTTCATTCGTCTTCCCCCCTCGCACATTTCCTTCTAGTGTTACACCTGGTTGCAAGGAGAGAATTTCTTGGAACGTCGTGACAGGAAGTTTATCCAATTTAATCTCGCCGATTGAGAACGCTGTAGATGGTTGATCTTTCTGAATCAGCGGCTTCTGAGAAAATATTTCTACCACACTTAATTCAACGGACGATTGATCCAACTGCACATCCATTCTGGTTCGGAGGTCTGCATAAACGGTAACATTTTTCAAAATCACAGATTTATAGCCTAGAATGGTGTATTTGATATCATACACTCCTGCACGGACATTATTCAGCCGATAAAAACCGTCAATATTCGTTACCGTACCGATCGATGTTCCGACGATCTGTACCGTGACTGAAACAAGATTCTCTTTTGTCGAGGCATCGGTTACCCTACCTTCGAGAATTCCCTGTGTTCCGGCCGATGTCCAAACAGTCGTAAACAGCATCAACATAAAAATCAGCAGTAATGTTTTCATGGTTATTCAATAAGGTGACAAGGGTCGATACCGTTTTCCGTTAAACAATTGAAATCGGGGTCGGGCGAAAAATAGGGCACTATAAAACACTGAGAAA
The DNA here is from genome assembly GCA_023229405.1 of Bacteroidota bacterium. GTDB lineage: Bacteria > Bacteroidota > Ignavibacteria > UBA10030 > UBA8401 > UBA8401. The sequence goes on along the minus strand of JALNZH010000073.1, from coordinate 7,469 downwards.
ACGTAAATGGTTTGAAATAGAGTGTTGACGTTTTTTTTGTTAACCGCACGGATGCTGAGATTGTAAATTCTTGTTCGGTTGTAATTTTCCGATATGCAGAATGACCGGGAGTATCGAACACCTGACAGCGGTAATCGATCCTTTGGTTGAATTTTCCCATCAGATTTGTAGAATCATTTGTTGTAAAATTCCAGGGACAAAATAGTACTATCGTATCGTTCGGCGCCAGCGTTAGTATACCGGTATTCGCATCATAGCCTTTTGCCCTCAAAATGTTTGATCGAGAAAGTGTCATTGTTTTTTTGGAATCAATGCCATAACGATTTTCCCCTTTCGGAATGTTCCATACAAGTTCTACACTACCAGTGATTTCGATGTTATCCTGAATGACATCGTCATAATTATTCACGATGTACAGATACAGTACCAATCGGTTTCTTTTCGCCGATGGATTGTTGGGATAAAAAACATCATACATTTTCGAGACACTCGTTTTAAAATAATCATTCGGATCTTCCCGGGATGGCAAAAACTCTTGACAGCCCGCAATAGCGTAACACCAACCAAGTATCATCATTCGAATATTCATGCCGATTCCTGAGATGCGGCCGAGAGCTCGAAGTATTTTTCGTTCGAGCCTGACATACTATTCTACGATGGAACACGGATCGAAAATATTAATATTGGTGCACGGCGCTTCCGGCGGATTTACTTCGGTTTTGTACGGCGCGACATAACATTGTTTCAGATATGTCGGCGCTGAGTAGAGCACCGCCAATTTATTAAAAATTTTCACATTTGCCGAAACAAGAAACTTTTGGCGATGTGTAATTCTTCGAAACGAAATTTCACCGTTAAGGTTTCGTACTTTGCACTGGGTATCATTATATACCGCCCAATACCGGGGCAAGAACGTACTGTCATTTGTCCTCAAGTTCCAGCTAACAGAAAACACAACCGAATCGTTTGCCGCAAGCCGTAACATCGCTGTTTCCCTGTTATAGCCTGCAGCACGGAAAATATTTCCATTGCCAATGGAAAACGTTCTTTTTGTATTTACCTCCGGAGGCGCTTCTCCGACCATCGACGGGATCCACTGTATTTCTACAGTGCCTCCGAACGATGCGCGCTCTTCAATAGTTTCATCCGTATTATTCTTTACCGTGATATAAATCCGAAAATTGTTTTCAGCACCTTCTCGCTGGAATGCCAACAACACTGTTGCAGAAAACTGTCCGGTAAGATCATCTCGAACAGGCAATGATTCGTTGCACGACTGTATCATCAGAGAACATGTTGCTATGACGGTAATTGAAAAATTACGGAACGAGATCATGGCTGAACGGTAATTTGTCGGATATTGGTATAGAAATAAAAATTATTCAGATAATTTATTTTCACACGGTAAAATGGAGACGTTCCAATCACCGCGGAAGTATCCGTTATTGACACTATGTTTTGATCTGTAATCGTCCGCAGTGCTACCGTACTCTGATCGAACGTGTATGTCAAACAGCGTTCGATATTGTAGCTGACAAAATTGTTGTTGACATTTCTATCCCATCCAAGTTCCACATTCCCCCCGCTGCTGCTAATCGAACTGAGCTGTGAATATCTGTATGATGTAATATGAAACGGTACGACCGGCAATGGATAGTACGGAGAATAAGCGTTCACAATTTCAACGGAATCACCAAATGCCAATGTAATGGAAACAGTAGCGACACCATCCGTTCCTGTTTGAAATGCTCTTGCTGTATCTATACCAGGGGAGCCGAGCACTACGGAAAATCGAACAGACTGTTGCTTGGCCGGATTACCGAATTTGTCTACCATTTTCACACGTAATCCGCCGGGCAGCGGCTGCCCTTCCATTGCATGAATTGAATCATTTAGTGCGGCATACATATTGTACGGTGTATGCGCTGTTGCTGTTGCTTTAAAGTTCAAGACTACACCAGGCAATGACGGGAATGTTACCGACGCGGTTTTTTGACCGATCAATGTATCGAGAAACCATATCGACGATGCAATGCCGAAACTATCGGTCTGTACAAAAGAACTGCTGAACCTGCCATTATTTGTTGAATATTCTGCAACAACATTTTTTACGGGATTATTATACGGATCAGTTACCTTTACCATTAACGGAGAAGATAACGGTCCGGAAACGACACCAGATTGTGCATCACCGCTTTCAATTTCTGCATTCTCTTCCGCCGCTGCACGTGCAACGAGGTGAAACACAATTGGCGACCCTTTTATTCCTAAGACTGAAGCATTCACCTGGATGGAATCAGCAACGGTGCCAAATGTCACCCTCGTTGATGCATAACCATCGCCATCGGACCGTGCAGTAGTATCACTGAAACTCACCCGTTCGAGCGAATTACTAAATTCAACAACTACACCGCGCACAGGCCGCCCATTCGCAGCCAGGATTCGAACCCGCAACGGGATGGGAAGCTGTGTACGAATGATTCCGCTTTGGAAATCTCCCCCTGCCCCGATCATTCTATCCGGAGCTTCCTTACCGGTACCGGCAATCGTGTCGCGATCGATGCATGAGAGGTTCAACATCGAACATGCGAAAAGAACAATGACAATCCGAATATTCATAGAAAAAAAATTAATAATTGTTGATTTGCTGTTGTTCCATGATGACGGCCAATTTCAACACCGTGGTTCCTATGTTCTCCATCTCAATGTATACCAGATATATTCCGCTCGACACAAAATTTCCGCTATGATTCTTTAAATCCCATGTGATAAATTGCTCAGGTGTATCCTTCACTATGGTTCGCACAGATATGCCGGCAAGATTGAACACCTTGATCACCGCCTTGCGCGGAAGATGGGAAAATGTAACATATTTATTCTGGATTCCTTTTTCAAAAATATTTACTCCGTAATACGGGTTGGGGAAAACATTGATTGAAGAAATTTTCTTTTGGGCAACCGCAGTACTTCCTTCCTGTATCGATTGTACTGTGACCCGTTTGATGTCTCCCGGTTTTATTGTTTTATAAGGCATTAACCGGATAACTGTTCCAACAGCCGGAGGGACACCACCACCATTGACATTCACAAACTGAATGTTTCGGGCAATATGGTTCACGCCGTTGATCAATCGTCCTTTCATAGAATTACTCGATGGAAAGGTTCCGTTAGCAAAAACAGTATTATAGCTAATGTCATTATTAACGAAATCGACGGTATCAACCAAACCGACAATTTTATCGAATAGGGGCTGCCCATTGAGAAAGGAATTACCATCGACATTCCAGAGTGAATCGGTGGCAAACGTGTTTTCAATGACGGGAACAATTCTAACGGAGTCTTTAAACACTTGAAACGGAACTCGAATGAATTTTGTCTCAGCGGGAATCTTTGCAGTCGAAATCGCCCAATTTGTATCGCCGGCAAATCGGAATTCAATCACCGATTCATGATATCGACTGGCCCCCCACAAATATCCCGGACCAATGAGCGAATAGGTTCGCTCTTTGTTTGCCTGGTTAATAACATTCCCTGTACTTGGCGCAATCTGTGTGCCCGACCGGAATCCGATCGGCGCCGGTGAAACAAAGAGGGAAAAGCCTTCATTCGGAAAACGATTCTCCTGGAATGTCATGACAGATCGGTCGCTTGTAGAATAGTCGGCAATAGGAAGTGTTGCGCGTGGAATCATTCCGTTGGTTAATTGCCCCCGCATCTCACCCTTCGGATATTTTACCGTACGGACGAGAACAAACAAATATCCAGCAACAAAATCTTTTAACATCTGCGAAGTGAATGGATCAGTTGCATCATTCATTGTCCAGACACCAGAAACAGTCTTACTGTTCGTCGTAATTTTTTTCACTAAAATTCCGATGGTATTTATTTGTCCTGAATAAAATTCGATTGAAGTGATGGTGTTGTCGGTAGCGACATTTACCGAATATGCTATCCGATCGCGGGCATCGTTCAGCGTAAATTCTGCAGTGCCGGTTGTTGTCGGCAGCGGATTCGGACGGGGAGCAATAAGTTCGCTAGCTGTTAACATGGTTGAAATTGTCGCATACTCTGTTCCGGGTTTGTTTTTTACGACCGTCCACGTTGACGACGCTCCTGCCATACCATACCAAATATCGTATAACCCGCCTGTAATCGAATATGGGTCAAGAATCCTCAGTCCGAGCCTGGCATCGTTGTTCCCAACAATATTCTCCCCTACATTAAGTAATGAATCCTTAAATGCGTACGGCAGATGCGTTTCCGGATTCGGCTGATGCGGAACAACCGTAACGATCTGCGGTTCACTCTCGATGGATCGAAACAATGATTTGCCGTCTCCCGCTGCGGCATACGCAGCAAAAGCAAAATGGTATTGTTGTCCATTCACGAACGGTGCATTTCTGATCGAATCGTAGGTCAATTGTATGTAACGAACAATTCCGGAATTCGAACCATGATGCTTGACTATGAGCGCAATTCTGCCGGACGAAGGATCAATATCCTCCTGAACAATCTGAGTGACTTCATTCATCCAGTCGAACGTTGCCAATAATCGCCATTCACTGCGGGGATCGTTTGGAGATTTCAACTGAAATAATTCATATCCTTCAAACCGATAACCGTTCGAAGAAAAATTTTCTGTTTGATTCACTCCAGCATCATCTTTTTCCCATTCGAACAAAAAGCTGCGATCAAGTTCCCTCACGGTTATCTTCGGCAACGGAACAACGGGAGGAGCAGAAACCATGTGCGAAAAATACTCCTGAACGATCTTGTCGTAATATTTTAATACACCAACACTCGCAACAATATCCGGCGATTGAGCCGCGATAAATGCCGTTACAATATCCTGTGTATCTCCCAGTGTCATTGAAAACGGTCCGGTGCTAATGAACATATCTCTTTCACCCGGGGATTGAGCGACACCATCAATCCAGCCGGTTCGAGAGATTGGATCTCCGGATGCCCAAAATGTTGTGGGAAGCTGGGTAAATGGATTAACGCGAGGTATACTAGAATTAGTGGGAAATCCATTTAGCGCATTCCGCAATTGTACTGCGCCGTTGGCTCCAACCGAAACAGGTTTGTTGGTTTGATTGGTATAGGTGATTGCCGTAACCGGAAGATTCTTCCATCCGCGCCGATATGAAAAATTCACCAACGCAGAGTCCACGCTCGTTCCTTTAACCACAGGACCTTGTAAAATATCATATCCTGCCGAAGGAGGAATTGTGTTATACTTTGTATACTCTGGATCACGAACGCGAGAATTATAAAAATACCCTAGTCCGAGCAGCGAATCCGATCCGGCAAGGTCGTTGTACGATATGCCAATATCAAGATCCGACCAAATACCGACGTACATATTCTTCAATACATGGTCTGAAGATGTAAACGCTGTACCTTTATAAATGAATTTGCATCGGCGAAAGAGCGTATTATTCAACGCACCGCTCGAACGAAATCCCCAAATGGTGATCTGCATTTCCATTCCGATACTTTGAGTGTTAAACGGAGAACCTGCACCAAGATCATTACAGACATACCATATTACCTGATCTGCGTCCGCAATACCGGGAGCATCAGAGTTCGTATCCGGTACTTCGATGCTGAATTCGTTGACGATAAACTTCGGATCATAAATGCCGTTTTTATTCACATCGTAGTACGGTGCACCTTTCATCCAGGGCCATTCAATCCAATCTTGTTTGTATTGATTCCGCAACTGTTGCATATCGTGTATACTCACGGTCTTCTCCATCACACCATTGGTCAGAGCAGCATCACGTCGCAAATCTGCCGTCGCAAAATCCTTTCTCACTCTCCAAATACGCAAGTTCTTTCCGTACTTATCGTCTGCGTTGCCGGTTTGCATCCCGCGGATCGCTCCTTGCTGAAAAGTGTTGCCATAATATGCTCCATTCGCTATCAGTTCCGGAGTATCTGCGACATACATAAATCCGGATGCGTAGGAAATTCCAGCAGTGTTTGGCGGAAAGGTAGCTCCGGGGATATATGAAGAATTACCGTGCCCAATTTCCAAACCGCCGTTGGATGAATACCATGCCGTCAGATTGTTTATCGTCATCGGAGCAAAATAGAGATCGGTTTGTGCACCGATCCGAGGAACAACGGTGATAATACCTACAAAAACCCACACTATTAAAACTGATGCTTTCATGAGTCTATTAACGAGAAATATTACATGGATTGTCAGGATTCGGCTGATTGCATGGTCCTACTTCGCCACAATTCGGCTGAATCCAACACGCCGAGAAGTTCACCGGCGTCATAGTAATTACTCCGCTGCGTTGGAACACCGTGAATGTGGAGGAAAGTTGAAATTGCTGACGACTGGAAACCGCCCGAAATCCGATATCACCGCCGCAAACATGAATGGGGCATGTCCTGTCCGATGCATATTTTACTTGTCCCATCAATGTAGTGCTGTCATCCGTTTTCAAATTCCAGCGATATCGCAGGATGATCGAATCCCCAGGATCTATGGCAATCCGGTTGCTTGAAAAATCGTACCCCGGTGCATAAAAAAGGTTATCCATTGTCAGTTGATCTGTCCTAAAGGGAATGATCGAACCCCGTTCTTCCGGGGATGCCAGCCATTCTATTTTAATAGTACCTTTCATTGCGGCAAAGTCATTCAAGGTTTCATCAAAATGATTTTTATATACAATAAAAATATCGAACGAGGATTGCGTCGGTCGGGTATCGGAGATATAATTATACTGTACCGAGGACGAGGCGGCGAAAAGATCAAGCGGATTATTTTGCGGAGGGAGCTCTTCATCACAAGCTAAGAATAGGATGGGAAGCAATGGCAAAAACATCAAAGACGATCTAGTCATACCGTTTATCGATGGAAAGGGAAAAAAAACGCTGAGTCGTAGTTGACGCAGCGCCGCTTAACTGAACGCCAGTCCTGCACTATTTCTCGGGACGCATTTGCGGGAAAAACAGTACGTCGCGTATGTGTTCCTGTTGCGTTAACAACATTACGAGTCGATCGATACCGATACCAAGTCCGGCAGTTGGCGGCATGCCGTATTCCAACGCGCGAAGAAAATCTTCATCCATCGTTTGCGCTTCATCATCTCCTCGTTCGCGGAGTTTTACCTGTTCTTCAAACCGGGTACGTTGATCGAGCGGATCGTTTAATTCTGAGAAGGCATTACAGATTTCCTGACCGTTAACAAAACCTTCGAACCGTTCCACCAATCCATCTTCGCTGCGATGTTTCTTCGCCAACGGTGAAAGCTCCACAGGATAATCCATAATAAACGTAGGTTGAATAAGGTGCGGCTGTACCGTAACACTGAAAATTTCATCAATAATCTTTCCGGAACCGATTTTCGGATCAAGATCGATATTCAGCTCTTTTGCCGCAGCGCGTAATTCTGTCTCATTCTTCGCGCGTAATTGTTTGCCGGAATATTTTTCTATTGCGCCGAACA
>JALNZH010000072.1 GCA_023229405.1 Bacteroidota bacterium | reverse complement strand
ATTCATTATTTCTATTTTTTACCATTACTTCCAATCCTTTAACGGGTTCTATTGCACGAATAAGCACTGCTTCGCCGCGTCCTTTCCGATTTGTAACGACATTGGCGCAGTAATGCATCCCGTAAGTGAAATAGACATACAGATGTCCTGCTTCGCCAAACATCACTTTGTTCCGTTCGGTCATCCCGCGGAATGAATGGGAAGCAGGGTCACGGTAGAGATACGCCTCGGTTTCGACGATCATACCGGAAAGAATCCGGTCGCCCATTGTACGGACAAGAATTTTCCCAAGGAGTTTTTTAGCAACAGTGATGGTTCTGTGGGAATAGAATGAACGCGGAAGGGGGCGCATTTAAAAAAGAGTATCTTGTTTGGTCGTCGTTTTTTTTTGTCCGAAATGTTTGTAGGCCAGATCGGTTGCTTCTCTGCCGCGCGGAGTGCGCTGGAGAAATCCTTCCAAAATTAAATATGGTTCGTACACTTCTTCGATTGTTCCGGCTTCTTCTCCCACAGCCACGGCGAGCGTTGAAATACCGACCGGACCTCCTTTATATTTCTCGATGATCGTTCGGAGCAGCCGTTTATCCATATCGTCCAAACCATGCACATCCACTTCGAGCGCTTTCAAGGCGTATTCCGCCACATCTTTGGTAATGACCCCATTATGATGAGCTAATTTGGTGTCCGCTTCAGCAAAATCGCGGCATCGTTTTAACAGGCGGTTAGCAATACGCGGAGTTCCGCGGGAACGTTTGGCGATTTCTATCGCTCCATCCTTATCGATTTCAATTCTGAGGATTGTGGCGGAACGGATAATGATACCAAAGAGAACCTCCGGCGAATAGTAGTCCAGTCGGTTGGTAATACCGAAGCGTGCCCGTAGCGGTGCTGTTAATAATCCTGCGCGGGTTGTGGCACCCACAAGTGTGAAGCGGGGGAGAGAAAGTTGAATGCTCCGTGCGCTTGGACCGGAATCGATCATGATATCCAGCCTGAAGTCCTCCATAGCCGAATAGAGGTATTCCTCCACCACAGCATTTACCCGATGGATCTCATCGATGAACAGCACATCGCCTTCGCTCAGATTGGTGAGAATTCCGGCAAGATCGGCCGGTTTGTCCAGTACGGGACCGGAAGTGATTTTAATATCTGTTCCCATCTCATTGGCGATGATAAAGGAGAGGGTAGTTTTTCCCAAACCGGGTGGACCGGTCAATAGTACATGGTCCAGTGATTCGCCACGTTTCCGTGCGGCGGCGATAAAAATTTTCAGGTTATCGACGATCTTCTGTTGACCGGAAAAATCTTGGAACGCGGAAGGGCGAAGAGTATTTTCAAACACTTTTTCGGTGTTTGTCGGTTGACTTGATATATTTTCGGATTTTCTATTTTTCAAGGAAGAAATAATTTTCGATAAAAAAATAAAGAGAAAAAATTGTTCATCCCTGGCATGTGCCGTTTTTTGGCATGCAACGAGGGATCTCATTTTTTCACTCAATATGGAAGAACAAGATTCTTCCGTTTCGATAGGCTCAGCGTCAGAATGACAAAGGACAACCGATTTTTCAGATGTTTCTATAATTATTTATAAAATTGTTTTGATCTCATCTTCCTTTAACAACCATCTTCCACATCGATTCAACCAGATCACTGACACCATCGTTTGTTGCAGCGGAGATAAAATGAATCACCGTGCTTTTCGGGAATTTCAGTTTCTTCACTGCTTTCCTTGTTTCGTCATCAGCAATATCCATTTTTGTAATGGCAATGATGCTTTTTTTCTTCGGCAGATCACTGCTAAATTGTTTCAGTTCGTTCTTCAGAACCTTTAGGTCATTTTTAATATCTTCACTGGTACAGTCGATAAGGTAGAGGAGTGCCTTCGTCCGTTCAATATGCTTCAGGAATTGGATGCCGAGACCTTTTCCTTCATGTGCCCCTTTAATCAATCCAGGAATATCGGCAACCACAAAACTTTTATTCTCTTGGAAATAGACCATTCCCAAGTTCGGAACCAAAGTTGTGAACGGATAGTCCGCGATCTTTGGTTTGGCAGCTGAGATGGTGGAGATCAGGGTGGATTTACCGGCATTCGGGAAACCGACAAGTCCGATATCTGCCAGCAGTTTCATCTCCAGTTCCAGATGATATTCTTCGCCCGGATCTCCGGGAGTGCAGACTCGCGGTGCCTGATTGGTGGGGGAGCGGAAAAGCCAATTCCCTTTCCCGCCGCGGCCTCCTTTGGCGATAACTAATTCCTGGCCATCTTCTGTAATATCAGCGATCAGTTCACCAGTTTCTGCATTACGGATTAATGTGCCGACAGGGATCTTCACGAAGATGGGATCGGCCGAGCGTCCCTCTTTATTGGAACCTTCGCCAGGATTTCCCGGTTTGGCAATGAATTTTTTATGGTAACGAAAATCGAGCAGTGTGTTGATCTGTTTGTCTGCTCGGATGATTACATCGCCACCCACACCACCGTTACCGCCGTCCGGTCCCCCTTTGGGGATGAATTTTTCGCGGCGCCAGTGTATGATGCCGTCGCCCCCTTTTCCTGAACGGACAAAGATCTTTGCTGAGTCTATAAACATAAATATTCCATGTGGGACCGGCGCTAATGCCGGTCTGCAACTTTCTTAGGATGATTCCCGGTTTGTAAAGAATGATTGAAGAGCATTGGTCAGGATAATTGCGTCTCGGGAGAAAGGGTCCACATCGTTCATTGTGAAGTAGTGGTCCAACGAGAGCCCTGCATCGTCCCACGTAGCCGATGAGAGGATCTTTTCCATCGTAACAATATACTTCGATTCATCGTCACCAAACAAGGATTTAATGATGGATTGTTTATCTTTATCGGGGAACTGCAATTCAGCATAATATTTTTTGTGAGGCTGACGGACTTGTGAAAGTTCTTCCGCAACGGAAAAACTTTTCTGTGTAAACGAATCCTTCAATGCTTCGACCAATTCATCAAAGAGCAGCGAATGTTTCCCCTGGTCACGCAGTTTTTGCAGATGTTGCGAAACCGTTGTCAATCTCTTATCTTCAAAAAAATACATCAGTGCTTTTGTCGGAAGATCTCCGCGTCCACCCTTCAGCGCATTCTGATGAACGAATCCGATAAATTCGAAGAAGGGGAGCGTCATCTTTGCCAAACCGTCCGCTGAGTGGGTATTAACAATTTCAGCATCAATCCTACGCAGCAGCCGTACCGCCTCATCCCGTTCGAGCTCGATCTTATTTTTTCCGACAAGATGTTTTTCGAGGATCGTCCAATAATACGGATAATCGCCGCAGAACCGGAATTTCAGACTGAGTTCTTTGAGAGAAAGGGTATTTTTTTCTTCAAATAAGTAGCTTTCCAGAGTCCATAGTGGACGGCAGAGGTAATTAAAGAGGAAATGAGCGCACGTATCGAGCGTTTTCAGGAAATCTTCCCGGGGAAACGTATAATGATAGATCAGCAGGATATCCATCTGTTCCTGCAGCAATGTCACATCTTCCTGCAAGTAATTGAATTTAGTGGAGTGATGTTCGGTCTGTTTTTCCTTATATAATAGCCACTCTACCTCGCCGCGAAAGTAACTTTTTATATTCGAAGGAATGTTAGATTCCAAGATAGTTTTTAATGCAATCGAAGGTTGTCCGCCAATTGTATTATTAACCGTTAATTTCTGTATATTTTCAAGTTCTAATTCAAACATAGAAATAATAATTTCATCAAACGTGTCCAAAAGACATTAGCGATCAAAATGAAAAGAGCGGCGACAAACTCATAAATATTTTTTAACGAACGCAATGAATCCCGTTCGCATTTGCCCGTAGAAGGCAAAAAACGCCATCAAAAGTCCCTTCATGATTTCAGACTCCCCTCTGTATCTCCCCATTGGTAGGGGGAGAAAAAGCTCACTCAATCCTCCTAAATTTCGCTCCCTCCCACATCTCATCCAACACTGTAAGAAATGTAGGGGAGAGCTTACTTTTCTCAACATAACATATCTTCCATAAATCCATTTGTTTCGATAAATTTTTGTCAATAATGGTTTTATTTTGGACAGCTATGACAAATTATCGTTAAATTCCCTTGTAATCAATATATCATTTAGAAAGGATAAAAAATGTTGCACGAAATTCTATATACACTACATGTTCTCGGTATGGCGGGGATCATCATCATTTCATTACAGCTGGCGTTGAAGAAAGAAATCACTGAAGTATTACGGAAAAAACTTTCACTTTTTCTGATGTCGGCAGCTCATACACAATTGCTGACGGGATTTGCACTTTTTTTTCTTCTGATGTCCGAAGTGAATCACATGAAAATTGGAATTAAAATGCTTTTGGCAATTGAAGTTGCGGTGCTTGCAACGATGTATCGACGTTCCATAGCGAAGAATGAAGTTCCAAATTCGATGTTCATTGTTGCCATTTTGCTTTCGGCGATAGTAATTACCTTGGTTGCATTTTTCTTATAAGTTGAATTTTTCATCACTTTTTGGCGTTTTCTGGTATATTTTTTTTCACCACAGATTCCATCAATGCCAGTTGTGTTTAAATCACATTTCATCGAAAAAGTATCGAAAATTCAATAAATTCTGCACAATATATATCTTTGCAATTTCCTCAATGTTTTGGCGTGGTTTTTGACAATGAGTAAAAAAGCCCAATAAAATAAGATTTTTTTAAACGAGTATTGACACTCCCTTATGAATAATATATATTTACACCAGTTGATTAGAGAGTTACACTAAATAACATTTCCAATTCACCTAATAAAGGAGTTCATATGGGAAAAGCAATGTCGAAATCGCAAATCGCTAGCCATTTTGCAGATAAGTTTGGAATGAAGAAAAAAGCTGTAACGGAATTCTTTGAAGAATTGTCAACATTAGCATACAAAGAAGCAGCAAATCAATTCACCATTCCGGGTATTGGAAAATTGGTGCTTGTTGATCGCAAAGCACGTATGGGCCGTAATCCGGCAACTGGCGAAACCATCCAGATTCCTGCGAAAAAAGTTGTGAAATTTAAGGTAGCAAAAGCAGCAAAAGATGCGATCTTGGGTGCAAAGAAGTAATTTTCTTTTTTCCGTTAGAAAAAACTCCATTCAATATTGAATGGAGTTTTTGTTTTAAATAAATCTTCTGTGTTATTGAATATTTTTTCATTTTTGTCCAAAATAAATCATACAAGAGAAAAACTTATTCCTTCTTTTCTTGACGGGGTTCCGAAGGAATGCCGACAATGTATAAAGATTTGGTCGGCACAAGAAAAGAAGCAAAAGAACCCCTTGCGAAATTTAATGCGCACGATGAATCCCGTTCGCACTTGCCCGTAGATGGCAAAAAACGCCATCAAAAGTCCCTTCATGATTTCAGACCCCCCCTCTGTATCTCCCCCCTTGGTAGGGGGAGAAAAAGCTCACTCCCTCCCACATCTCATTCAACACTGTAAGAAAGGTAGGGGAGGGCTTACTTTTCTCAACATAACATATCTTCAATAAATCCACTTGTTTCGATAAAATTTTTATCAATAAGGGCTTTATTTTGGATAGCTATGGTGTTATTGAATATTTTTTTAGAATGTCAAGATTTGCGGTGATTCCGTTACATCTTTCTGCCATGTTGCGATATATATCAATATAATTGGTGTGGAACTGACATCTAACGATTGTATGATATATGTAAATGGAAACAAACATCTTGAAAATGACCACTAAGTGGCAGGACGGGCAAGCATGATTCATAGCCTCTTACTTAGGGAAAGATGGCGAAACATCGGCATACTGATTAAAAATTTTGAATAGAGCGAATAGAAGTAAGGCATGACATTTTTTTTAAACACGTGAGATTGCTTGTTTTGGAATATTTTTGGAAGTAGGAGTTCTTTTCCGTATTTTAAAAGAAATTTGGACATCACATGAAATTAAAGCTGATTTTTCTGATTCTTTTACTCACACTACTTGTTTCATCCTGCGGAAGAAAAAATTTTATGACAAAATCTGGTGTAGCTGTTGAAGTAATTACTGAAGGCAAGGGCGCAATACCGAATGAAGGAGAGATCGTCACTGTACATTACACCGGCTGGTTGACAGACAGTACGAAATTCGATAGTTCAATTGATCGGGGACAGCCGTTTAAATATCAATTTGGCGTTGGCCAGGTGATTCAAGGTTGGGATGACGGCGTGGCAACAATGAAAGTGGGAGGCAAAAGCCGTTTCACCATTCCGCCCGAACTTGGTTACGGCAGACAGGGAGCCGGCGGTGTGATTCCGCCGAATGCAATATTAATTTTTGAAGTGGAATTGTTAGGAATTCAATAATGTCTCAGTCTCATTTAATGATTCATATTGTTCCGGGGAAATGCGACTATTGCGGTTGCTGTGTCGGTGTTTGTCCGGAAGACGCAATTGAACTGATGGAATCGAAGATCGCCATTATCGAAGAACGATGCACCAACTGCCGCAAATGCGTTTGGGCATGTCCTTGGGAAGTGATCGAATTTCATCGTGAAGGTGTTACTGAATTACCGAAACATACTCCACAGATGCTAAATGAGCCGGTGAAATTTCAATGAAAAAATTTGATTATGATGTGATTGTTGTTGGAGCGGGTCCTGCCGGATCGACTGCTGCGCGGTACGCTGCGGCAGGCGGAGCAAAAGTACTGATGTTGGAAAAAGATCGGGATGTCGGTTATCCCGTCCGTTGCGGAGAAGCGGTCAGTCACGAAGGTGTTTCGCAGTTTATTACTCCTGATCCGAAATGGATCGCATCGACAGTGACCAAGTTTCGTTTGGTTGCACCGAACGGAAACAGCGTCATTCCGAATCTTGACGGCGGAGGATATGTTCTTGAGCGAAGAATTTTTGATTATGAGCTGGCAAAAATTGCTGCCGATGCCGGTGCGGAAGTAATTACAAAAGCGTATGTGTATGATCTGCTCCGCGAGAACGACGCTGTTGTTGGAGTGAAAGTGCTGATCAAAGATCAAAAGACAGAAATTCGCGCGAAGGTGGTTATTGCCGCGGACGGCGTGGAATCGCGCGTTGGGAAATGGGCGGGAATGGACACGACATGCCATATTAAGGATATGGAGAGTTGTGCGCAAATGACGTTGTCGGGAATAGACGTAGAAGAGGATGTGCTCGATTTTTATTTCGGCGATTCCATTTCACCGGGAGGATATCTTTGGGTTTTCCCGAAAGGGAAAAGCACGGCGAATGTTGGTCTTGGACTTTCCGTTGATGCTGCAAAAAAGAAATCTGCAATCCGGTTTTTGCATGAGTTCGTTGAACGGAAATATCCGAAAGCGGCGATGCTGACGCATATTGCCGGCGGTGTTCCATGTGCTAAAACAAATCCTGAGATAGTGAAAGGAAACGTAATTCTGGTAGGCGATGCCGCACATCAAGTGAATCCTGTTTCCGGCGGCGGGATCATCTCCGGAATGATCGGCGGAATGATCGGCGGACAGGTTGCTGCAGAAGCAATCCAGTCCGGAGAATTGAAATTTTTATGCGAATACGAGAAGCGCTGGCACAAACGGCTCGGTTGGCGGCATGATGTGTTTTATAATATTAAAAATGCTATCAGTAGATTTGACGACAGCACGCTTAATAATATCTGCGATAGCGCGCTGGAACTTCCTGTCGAAAAACGAACACTGGGTGCAATCTTTCGCGCAGCATTATGGAACCAACCTTCCATGATTATTGACGTTGCGAAAGTGTTCGTTTCGTGAACCTATGAAACTTTCGTACATCATCGTTCTATCATCGTTGATGGTTTCCTGCGGACCATCGCAGCAGACGGTTCATTCGCCGTCCGATATCGTTGATGTTTGTTCGCTGGATTCGACCATCGTATTAGATATTCGTTACGCTACCGAGAATAATTTCACCAAACAAATTCTCTATCCTGCTGCAAAAGCAAAACTGCGTAGAGTTGCGGCTGAAAGTCTTGCGGCGGTACAGCAGGAATTGCGTTCGTCAGGACTAGGGTTGAAAATTTACGATGGGTACCGTCCGCTGGCAATTCAAAGGAAACTCTGGGAGATTGTCCCGAACGATAATTTTGTTGCGAATCCGAACAAAGGTTCGAAGCATAACCGCGGGGCTGCTGTGGATCTGACGATCGTCGATTCACTGGGGAACGAACTACCGATGCCAACCGGGTATGATGATTTTACCGAAAAAGCGTCTCACGAATTTATGGATCTGCCGGAAACGGCACTAGCAAATAGGGCATTGCTGCTGGAAGTGATGACTCGCCATGGATTCCTGCCGATTAAAAGCGAATGGTGGCATTACGATTTTCGGGGGTGGGAGCAGTTTACCATAGTGGATGAACCGTTGTAATTCATGACCAATGAACTGATTCATTGTGGGGCAGACGAATGGCTAAAGAAATAATCTGGTTGCAATCGGCGCAATAACAATGGAAAGAGGTCTTACAGTTTTGGGAAGATCACAATCACTCCACCGCGTAACGCCGCACACTCAACGGATTACTTGTCCAATCGATAGACCTCATCGCACGTTTCCCCGAATTGGTCGAAGAACGAATGTTGCTGAGGAAGTGTACTGTTTTTCATGTGTTATCCTGAGTGGTTTGCCCATCAGTTTTATAGCGGTGATCGAAGAGTGACGCAACACTACTACCGGGAGAGTGCGTCGGTTGTTACAACGATTGTGGCTGTCGGGCAATGACTTTAAAACTAAAAAAAATGTACCTAGTATGAAATGAAGCAGCCGATCGAAATACAGCGAATACTTCTTGTGCGGACAGATCGAATCGGCGACGTAGTATTGTCGTTGCCGATGCTTCCTTTGCTGAAAAAGAAATATCCGAATGCTTCAATCACTGTTATGGTCCGGCCATATACGCGGGAACTGGTGGAGGGGCATTCGTGCGTGGATGATGTGATATTGTGGGATGAAGCGAAAAGTGTGACTGATTATGTGTTACTGTTACGGCAGCGGGCCTACGATATCGCAATACTTCCGTACCCCCGGTTTAATCTGGCGTTGATAACATTTCTGGCCCGGATTCCGGTGCGGGTGGGAACGGGTTACCGGTGGTATTCGTTTCTCTTCAACAAGCGAATCTATGAACACCGGAAAGATGCGCGGCGACATGAAGTGGAATACAATTTGAATCTGTTGACGACGATCGGTATTGAACAGAACGGCGCTCCCGAATTTGAGTTTTCCGTTTCGGACAAGTCGAAACTGAATATCGAGAAGATATTGCGCGCTGACGGCATTCAGCGGTTCGTTATTCTGCATGCGGGGAGCGGAGGTTCGGCGAGGGACTGGAGTATTGAACGGTTTGCGCAGTTGGGTGACGCGCTGCACACGGATTTACAGATGAACGTGGTGCTTACCGGCGGTACGAATGAAAAAGAATTAGTTTTTGCGCTGGCGTCCAAAATGAAAACAACGCCGGTGAATTATACCGGCAGATTTTCTCTACAAGAGCTGGCGGCGCTGTTTCAGCGGGCGGAAGTGTTTGTTGCAAATTCGACCGGTCCGCTACACATTGCATCGATAGTCGGAACACCGGTCGTAGCGTTTTATCCACCCATCATTCAGTGCAGTCCCATGCGGTGGGGACCGTACACGGAAAAGAAAAAAGTGTTTGCGGCGGTTAATACAACGTGCGAACTATGCAAAGGAGGTCCTTGCACATCGAATGTGTGCATGGATCAGATTACGGTGGAGCAGGTGGTACAGGGAATTAAAGAGTTGTTACGATAATAGATTGGTACGTCATCCATTCCAAAAAAGAACAAATAGCTTTACCTGTGCGTCAGTTGAACTGTCGTACAGAATTCTGTCCGGGTGTTGAACTCCCAGAAAAACACTTATTGTAGAATTTGTCTCTGATGCAATTTTTAATAGAAAAATCATTTCAACAGACATCTGAAGAATCTTATCTCAATGTCATTCCGAGGAGTGCCTGCCTGCCGGTTCCGCAGGGGCACCCTTGGTGCAGGCAGGGAGCGACGAACCTTTTCTCCGGCGGTGAGGCGAGGAATCTTGTTTTTCCACTCATATGGAAGAACAAGATTTTTCGCGAAGTTTATACTGTACGAAGCGAATGTGAGCGGAATGACAAAGGACAATCTATTTTTCAGATATTTTTTCACATGAGTTTACGCGGCAATGCGCAGAGTGACGTCTATGGTGTTACGTTGTGGCGAACTGATTGGGTGAATATCATTGTGAATGAGATTGCTTCGTCCGCCTTTGCCGATCTCGCAATGACAATATTCCGTTTCGGTAGAAGATATTTTTCTTTCATTCTTTTGATGATTGTTTTTACACTGGAAGCAAAAGCACAAAAAGCAGAACAACAAACTGCCTTCGGTGTCGGCGAACGGCTGTTGTTTGATGTTAATTTCGGCATTATCACTGCCGGGTATGCGGAGATGACCATTCCGCAATTCGATACGGTGAAGGGGAACACGGTGTACAAAGTGCAGTTTACTGTGCGTTCGACGCCGACATTCGATTTCTTTTTCGAAGTGCGTGACCGGTATGAAACGTATCTGGATTCTGCGGGAATCTTTCCGTGGAGATTTGAACAGCATATTAAAGAGGGAAAGTTCAAAAGAGATTACACGGCGAACTTCGATCAACAGAATCACATTGCGCGGACGGGAGAAGGAGACTTTGACATCCCGGGATATGTTCACGATATCATGTCCGCTTTCTACTATGCCAGGACAATCGATTATACGAATTTTAAAGTCGGGCAACGGGTTCATCTTTCGAATTTTTTCAAAGGGAAAACCAATCCGCTCGATATTAAGTATCTTGGAAAACAAAAAGTGGAAGTGGATGCCGGCACATTCAACTGCATCATTGTGGAACCGATGGTGAAAGAAGGGGGCTTATTTAAAAGTGAAGGACGAATACTGATCTGGATGACGGACGACGAGCGGAAGATTCCGGTAAAAGTGAACACCAAAGTTATTATCGGTTCCATCGATGCGGAGTTGAGAGAATACTCCGGATTGAACGGTCCACTGAAAGCGAAGGTGCAATGAACGACATGATCGAGAACGAAGCCGGAATGTTTCAGTCGCAGCAGACGAAATATTCTCCCTCAGCATTCGCGTTTGCGGCGTTGGGGATATTATTTGCTTTGTATCAATTTGTGGGAGGGGGCATAACGCTGTTGTTTGTGGACGGGGTAATTACGAAAGATAATGTTACGGCGGCGCGGCTGGCGACGATGCTTTCGCAAATCGTGTTTTTACTGGTGCCGACCATCTATCTAGCGAAACGGCAGCACGGCAGGATCTCCGAAGTGTTCCGATGGAGAATTCCATCGTTTCTTGAATCTTTCCTTGCTGTTGCCGGCATGGTGGTAATGATGCAACTCTCCGAAACGTATCTTTACTTCCAAAGCAAAATTCCGCTTCCAGAACAATTGGTGCCGATCATCAATGCGCTAAAACAGGCAATCGAAGAAGCATTTAAAGTGCTGATTGTCGCTCAATCTGTGCCGGAATTATTGTTTGTGACTGTTGTTGCCGCGTTGACTCCGGCTATTTGTGAAGAGCTGATGTTTCGCGGATTGATTCAAAAGAATTTCTCCCTGGCGTATGGCAGTAAAAAAGGATTTCTGCTGGCCGGAGCGATTTTCGGAATTTATCATCTGAATCCGTTTTGGCTTGTCCCGCTTGTTTCTCTTGGCATCTATTTCAGTTTCCTACAATACCGTTCCAAAACACTACTGCTTCCGATTGCTGTCCATTTCATCAACAATGCTGCGGCAACGGTGGGTGTTTTTCTGTATGGAACGACGGATGAAACAACGCCGACGATTTTTTTGGGAACTGAGGGCGGTCCGTCCGATTCAATAGTGTTAGGAACCGGAGTACTGTTTGCGATAATTTTTTTCCTGATTATTGTTCAGTACATTAAGGTCACCGATTCGGTGCACTACGAACAAGGTGAAAATGACTATGCAGCATAATCGACAGACATCAGAACCACCGTTTGAACACACTGTTCCGGCAGGATATCTTCCGTTATTATCCACGGCCACATATTTTGAAATGGATCTGGTCGGAAAAAATCTTCACATGAACGGCATCGATGCGGTGTGGTACTATCCGGATTTGAATGAACAACCGACGGAACGACCGTCGCTCTTCGTACGCAGCGAACACAAAGATCATGCGTGTGCGGTTATTGACTCGTTGGATCTTACAGATTTTATCACGTATCATGGCAAATAAATTTTCTAACCTTGCGCCGCGGGTGATCGTTGCGCTTATCGCAATTCCCTGTATTCTTATTGCAAGTTACCAGGGAGGATTGTTGTTTGTTGCTTTCGTGCTCGGGGTGGGCATATTGGCGCTGCTCGAATTTTTTACAATGGCGAAGGCGAAAGGGGCGCAACCACAGACCGGACTTGCCATTGCCGGACTTGCAGGGCTTCATCTTTCCTTTTTTCACGAGCAGATACAGAATTTTGTTCTTCCGTTTTTTATCGAGTCCGGTGGAATATCGCTGCTGATGAAACTGCAGTTGTTTCTGACAATTTTGTTTTTGTTTATGACGCTGGTGATGATGTTCGAGCTTTTCCGCAACAGGGGATCGGCATTTATGAATGCCGGTTTTACCATCTTTGGCGTTATGTATGTCGGTATTTTTCTGGCAGCGTTAACCGGAATTCGGGAATTGTATGGAGCGGAATTTCCGTATCATCTTGCGATTCAGTTCTTTTCTGATTCGTCGATGCTTTCGAACGATACCATTCGCGCAACAACATATACGTGGGGAGGGTTGACGATTATTGCCATCCTCGTTTCGATCTGGATGTGCGATACAATGGCATATTTCGGTGGACTCTCGATGGGAAAGCATAAACTCTTCCCACGTGTCAGTCCCAATAAAAGCTGGGAAGGTGCAGTATGGGGATTTGTAGGAGCATTGGCGACAATGATTATCTTCCAATATTATTTTCTTCCGTATCTCAAGATCCATCAAGCAATTGTGATTGGTGTGATTATTGGTGTGTTCGGGCAGATCGGTGATCTGATCGAATCATTGCTGAAGCGCGATGCCGGTGTGAAGGATTCGT
>JALNZH010000071.1 GCA_023229405.1 Bacteroidota bacterium | reverse complement strand
TGACTCCATCCGAATCGGACGCTGCAGAAAATTCGCGTTCCGATTTCGCCAGTTCGTACGCACTTCCACTGACCTGCGCCCGGCTGAACACCGAGAAACAAAACAGAGCGATGAGTTTATACATGTGTTTCATCTCCTATACGAATTACTATTTGATGAGGGTCATTTTTTTTGTCTGGACAGTTCCGCCCGAATGAAGTGTGTAGAAATAGATTCCACTGGCGAGCGCACCTGCGTCAAATGACACTCGATGCTCTCCAGGAATTAACTGTTCGTTCACAACCGTGGCCACTTCTTTACCGAGAACATCAAACACCTTCACTGACACCAATCCAGCTGTATGGATTGAAAATGCGATAATTGTTACCGGATTAAACGGATTCGGGAAATTCTGCAACAGAGAAAATTCATACGGCACTGCTCCATTGTTTTTTTTAATAGCAGTGACGAAATTGGATTGCAGATCGATTGTTTCGATTCCCTTTACGCCTAATCCTCCGATGACGTTTCCTTTCCCTGTTACCGGATCGATCTGAATAAGATAACTCTGTCCTCCGGTGGAATCCATTACACCAAACAACCGTCCATGAGAATCGAATGTAATGTCTTTCGTCGCAATACCGAATCCTGTCTTTCCAACGAACGTAGCCTGCAAAGTAACGGGATTGAGTTTGTAAATATTGTCTTTCCCAGTGGAAGGAGGACGAACAGACATCCAAAGCGATCCATCAACAGGATTATAAGCAAGACCTGCAACTCGTAATCCATTCGATCCTACCGATGTAACGGCACCGGTTGACATATTGACGGAAAAGATTGTTCCGCTGAATGTACCGATTAATAACGTCCCATCCGGACGGAACACCATCCCTTTGGGATTGGTCAGCACCATTTGCGGCAATGGAAATGATTCTGCATCTGTTGCACTGATTCGAATTAACTGCGGTGTAGCGGCATTAATCAGTGCAATCAATTCTCCTGTTTTCGGATGAGTTCGGAGACTGATAATCTGCAAATATCCTGTTTTGCCGATTAATTGCGCTGTTCCTACTGTTGTATCGAGTACATAGATTTTTGCCGAATCAGACACACCAGAACCGGCGTACATTGTCCCAGATACTGCTGCATCTATCGAAAACGCCTTCCCCATCAACGAAATTTTTACCGGTGTACTCTGCGATGTATCATTGTGATATAACAGCAGGGTATCTTGCAGCGTTTGTGTTGTGAGCGGACTCCATTGCAAAGCGATGCTGTCTCCCTCAGTCAGTGCAATCGAAAATACTTCTGAACGGGAAGTAGTAATATTCTTCGGAGTATTCATGGCAAAACGGACACTGTCAAAACGAACTGTACTGGTTCCAATATTCATCAGTTTGATTGACAATAAAACACTTGAATCGGGACGCAATTTCCCAAAATTGATTTTTGTCTGTGACAAAGCAAATCGGGAACTTGCAATGAAGGGCAAATGACCCGCAAACGGTCCACCGTATGCACCGATGTCGTTCCGGCTTGTTCCGCGTGAAGGGAAAAGAGCGGTTCCACCTGTCGCGGGATCTTTGAAAAATGCTGCTGTATCTCCCGCATCGATTAACGGTGACGTTACGGAAAGTACTAAGAAAGAATCCGCAAATGACGGAAGGATATTGATATTCGTTCCACCGCCTGACCAACCCTGGATATCATTATAGGATGCATTGATCACTGCTGCTTCGCGGAGTGAAATCTGTGCACCACTCAGCGCGGTGTTTCCCCAGAAAATATTATTTCTCACAACCGCCGTTGCGGTCTGATCCATCAACAATAGACCGCCACCATCCGATGTGGATTGGTTCCCGACGATAGTATTATTCTCCAGATATTTTTGTTTTGGTCCGGTGCCATTCAGCCATACGCCGCCACCGCCAAAATCGCCGCCGCCGGTATTCCCGACAATAATGTTATTTCGGATAATCACCCCAGTATAATTTGCAACGATGCCGGCGCCGTATTTCCCTTTATTAAACATGATCGTATTGTTCGCAATATACGGATTTCCGTCGCCGACACGGATACCCCCACCGCCGGCGCTGAAAATACCGTTCCGCGTTGTGATCGCCTCATTGCCAATAATAAGATTATGGACAATTCTGGGAGATGAAAGCGCAGCCAGAATTCCACCTCCTTCAACAAATGTTCCCGCCGAATGCTCATCCGGCCATGCCGTTCCTTTACCTCCGGTGATTGTAAATCCCTGCAGCTCGGCAGACGAATCCTCGTGGCTGATAAATAGCACAACGCTTGCCGTGTCCTGATGCAACGGTTTGCTTCCATTGATAATTGTCGAATAAATGTAGGCAGTCTCCTTCTTCTCGTAAAACCGCGAAGTGACTACAATATTCTTGCCGCGATAGTTGATGTTTTCGAAATACGTACCCGGCTCTACAAGAACTGTATCGCCATGGTTCGATGAATTAATTGCCAACTGTATGGTAGAATATTCTGCAGGAACTTTGCGGATTGCAGCGCCAGCCATTACAATTGACGCGAGAAAGAGTAGTAGATATTGCTTCATAGAAATCCTTTCTTGTTGATCGTGCGTAGTGTAAGAATGGGACAATCTACGGAGTGTTCGAAGTTCGTGTTACAAGAAAGGGACAAACGGGTGTCAACGAGGGATTAATGGAAGTTACAGGCCGAAAAATTCATTCACGGTTTTCCGGTATGTTCTGCCGATAGGCAGTTTTGTTCCGTCGTGGAGAAGAGCAATCAGTTCATCGCTAAGCCATGGTTGTAATTCTTTAATCTGAGTTGTGTTAACAATAACGGTCCGGTGAAGTCGAAGAAAAATCGATGGATCCAGTTTTTTGAAAAAATTGGTCATCGTTTCACGAATCAGCGGAGATACTGCGGCAGTATGAATACGCAAATAGTTCGCTTCACTTTCTATCCAGCGAATTTCAGCAGTCGGAATGAATCGTACCTTCCCGTCCGCTTTCACAACAATTTTTTCCGGAAACTGTTGATGATCAACAACGGAGCGGAGTGTGTTCAGCATCTGTGAGAAGAAAAGATCCTTGTCCTCCGAACCGAATTTTTGCCGCACTCTCGAAAGCGATTCCAAAAAACGCTTTTTAGTAAACGGCTTCAACAAATAGTCGAGGGCATTAAGTTCGAACGCTTTCACGGCAAATGAATCGTAGGCTGTTGTAAAAATAACAAATGGTGTTTTCCCTTCCGGAAGTTTTTCCAACAGACGGATACCATCGAGTTCGGGCATTTGAATATCCAGAAATACGAGATCAATTTTCTGTTCCGATATCAGACGGAGCGCCTCTTTTCCATTACCGCATTCCGCTGCAATGTGGATATCGTTTTCGGTTCCCAACAATGTCCGAATCCGTTCCCGCGCAAGCGGTTCATCGTCGACAATAATTGTATAGATCTTCATGGTTCAGTTGACGTGAAAGGGATGGTGATCACAACGGATACACCTTTTGCGCCATTGTGTCCGATCGTGAGTGTTGCGTTTTTTCCATAAAGTGCGGATAGTCGGTTTCGTGAATTGGTCAACCCAATCCCCTCCGTAATTTTTGTAATACTCCCTTTCGGAGCTGCATCATCGTTCACTATAATGACGACGTTCCCGTCCTGATGTTTCGCCGAAATCTGCAATAGCTTCGCATCTTCATACCGTGAAAATCCATGTCTGACGGCGTTTTCCACCAATGGCTGAAGCATCAACATGGGAACTTGTGCATCGAATAATTCCGCAGGAACAATTTCGCGATATGTAAGTCTTCCCCCGAACCGGACTTCTTCGATGGAGAGATACGCCTTAATAAATTCCAATTCTTCCTTCAGCGATACCAACTGCCTGCCCGAAGAGTCGAGGGTGATTCGAAGAAAATCGCTCAGCCGAACAATCATCTCTTCTGCTAAGTCCGGATCTTTCCGGACGAGCGTAACGATTGCATTCAACGTATTAAACAAAAAGTGCGGCTGCAGCTGCATTTTTAGCGCAAGAATCTGTGCTTGTGATAACTGTGTTTCCAAATGCGATGCGGCGAGTTCCTGTTCTTGAAATTGTCGGTAATAATCCATTGCATGCTGCATGATCACCAGTCCGACATAAACGATCAACATTTTATCAATATTATAAAAGAGCGACGTCAAAATAACATTGACATTGAACACAGGAATGTCCGGATTGAATTGAAACACCACAATACCGTGCAGTACACATTGCAAAACAGAAAGCAGCAGACCGGCGGCAAATAAAAGCGTTGCATGCTTTATGTAACGCGATTTCCGAACGGGAAATGACCGTGCCAGCCATAATGCGATTGGCGTGCCGAGAATCCAGGCAAAGGAAAAGCCTGCTTCCCAAATAAATTCCGAAAAAATATCGACGGGCCGATTCGTGATAGGGTGCACCAGCGTCATTATGCCGGTCATAAACAGCGCGAAGAAAAGCCAAAACAATACTATATGGAGGAACGAAATCTTCATTGACATGGTGAGCCAATGTAGTAAAAAAAGAACGGAGTTAGAATTGCCGCCGCGTTGTATGGGACAAACGGCCGTCGGGCAGGGATGAACGGGAACACACAGAGCTGTCACGGTAATAACTCCGTGTGCTTTTCGTTTAATCGATATCTTCCGCGTTGAACGTCTTGTCGATCGCCGGACGCTTCGGGATAGTAGCGAGTTTCCATCCCAACGAATAGATCGTCCGGGTTACTTCAGTCAGTTTTTCGAAATCGATTTTTTCAACTTCGTCCGAAACACGGTGATAGTCTTCGTGGATTCCGTCAAAATAAAAAACAATTGGCACACCGTTCTTTGCATAGTTGTAATGATCGCTTCTGTAAAACAGACGGTTCGGATCCGTAGGATCATCAAACTTATAATTGAGTTTCATATTGTAGAGCGACGCATTGTTTTGTTCATTCAGCGCACCCAATTCGGAACTCATCATTTTTGAACCAATCGAAAAGAGCTCATCCTTCCCAGATATATCTGTATTTACCGCCGCCTCGCCGGTATCCGGTTTGCTCCTGCCGATCATATCAATATTTAATTGTGTCACAATGTCGGAAATCGGTACGGTCGGATGTTGCACAAAATATTTCGATCCCCATAATCCCTTTTCCTCTCCCGCATGCCAGACAAACAGTAGAGACCGTTTCGGTCTCGGACCCGATGCAAATGTTTCCGCCATTGCCAAAAGGCCGACTGTTCCACTACCGTCATCATCTGCACCGTTATAGATGGAATCACCGTTCAGCGGTTCGGATCGCAGTCCGATATGATCATAATGAGCACCAAATGCCACATATTCATTTTTCAATTTTTTATCCGATCCCTCCAGCACCGCAACAACGTTTTGCGTGTACAAGGTATCGATCCGCACGCCAATGTTGACCGATACACTTTTCCCTGCCGACAGTACAAATGACTCTGCTGAATCTGCCGACGCTCGGACGGACATTGTTTGCACACCGGTCTTTTCTCCAGAGAAGATCGCATCCACCATCCGCAATGACGCAATCACTACCGGGACTGGCTGTTTCGCATCGGAAGTTTTAAATGCCGGAACCGAAAGATCTCCCTTATCCACAGCAGAGGTTTTGTCCTTTTCCCATTGCGATAATCCTTTCGCTGAAGGAACAACAATAATGCCGGCAGCATCATGCGTTTTCGCATAATTTGTGGGAGTGTCGTAATCTTCACCGAGTTTTAAACCAAAATCCCCACGAGTCACTCCTTTGGGATACCCATCAAGAATGACAATAATTTTCCCCTTCACATCAATACCTTCATACGGATTGATATTTTTGGATTTGACGATATATCCGTTTTTTACAAATACCATTGGAGCTGTAAACGATCCGGCAACACTCCGCGCAATAAAATCTCCACCAAAAACGAAGGTGATACCGTTGAATTCCACTGTTGACTTCTCCGGCACAACTCGTGTCTTATGCAGAAGGATTTTTTGAAAGTACGATCCGCTGTCTCCTGCTGGTGTGTATCCCCAACGGGAAAGGTGCGTTGCCAGAAACTTTGCAGCAATGTTCAATCCTTTGGACGGCGTATCACGTCCTTCCAGCTCATCGGACGCGATGAATGAAAGATAATCGTGCAGTTGTTCTTGAGTAATGTGTTCAACATTTCCGGGTTCAACTGTTTTTTTTGAGGATTTTTGTGCGGAGGAAATTACAGCAAAAACAAGAAAGAGAATAACTATTCGACGAATCATTACAACTCCCAAAAATAAATGACTCGTGAATGTAGAGGAAAAAATAGAGTAATCCAAATTTTGCAAACAATTGTCACGAAATTCTTAACAACTGTCAACTACGTCGCGAACATGGAGATGTGGTGCTACTGAAAGTAGATGATGCAGAAAAATGTCTTAGCGGAGAGCAGGTAAAACATACCGCGTAATAATCTGAATAATTCGTTCTTCCTGCCGATCAATAACGCTTTGAGAAAGATTTGGATTAGCGGTGGTGACGATCACCGCGTTCTTTTGAGGAGCAATAATGATGAATTGTCCGCCAGAACCGGCGGCAAAGAAAATACTATCTGGTCCGCTGCCATTCATCCACCACGAAAATCCGTAGTTCAGTGATCTGAATTCACCCCAGATGCTGTTCAAGAGATTATTCGGCTTTATCGATCGGTGAATCCACTCTTCCGGAATTACAGTTGACAATTCTGCCTTTCCATGTTGTCGAATAATCTCTCCAAAGCGCGCCATCGCTCTTGGCGTCATAGATAACCCAGAACCGCCAAAATATATTCCCTGCGGATCCTGGTCCCAGTGACCAATCTGAATTCTTCCCGGTTCGAAGAGATATTTCTTGCCAAAATCCCGGGTGGACATTCCCGATTGTTTTGCAATAATTGCAGAAAGAAGATGCGTCTGTACCGAGGAATAATAAAACTTTTCGCCTGGCGAATATTTCAGGGGAAGATGAATGGTTTTTTGCACCCAATGATCAGATTGTGTGTACGGAATATGCAATGGATCGCCGTCGGAATAATCAATCCCTGCCCTCATGGTCAACAAATGGCGGACGGTGATTGAACGGGTACGCGGATCTAGTGCAGGCGAATTAAATTCTGGAAAAAACGAGATCATCGGCTGATCAAGACTGTCAATCAATCCTTGTGCAAGAGCAATGCCGACCAGTGCCGAGACATAACTCTTTGTTGCCGAACGGAGCTCGCACTCGTTATACGGTTTTAACAGCGGATGGTAATATTCTGTCACCAACAAGCCATTCCGTATCAGAACGAATCCAAACATTTGCTGGTCCGCACTAAATTTCGCCAACGCAGAATCAATTAATACTGAATCAACCTGCTGCGCTTGCAATGACGATGACGGCCATTGGAATGGATCCGTTGTGCCGGAAGAAACCGCTGGTGTAACAGACTGTTGCTCGCACGAAAGGAAAAACAGTGCTACAAAAACACTCCATCCCGAAGAACATATTCTCATGCCGTAAGATACAGCGAAATTGCATTATTTCATCAACAACAATTTTCGCGTTTCCGTAAAATCTTTTGTCCGCAGACGATAAAAATAGATTCCTGAAGAGAATCCTGAAGCGTTCCATTGCAGCGAATACTCCCCTGCCGCTTTCATTTCATCCAACAATGTGGAAACTTTTTTCCCCAACACATTGAACACTTCCAGAGTAACTTTGTTTTCCGTTGTGCTCGTCACGGAATGTTTAGCTGTGGCAATCGAAAATTGAATTGTCGTAGTTGGATTAAACGGATTGGGATAATTTTGACTCAGGCGTGATTCAACAGGGAGCATCGGCTTTACTTCGTTTGACATCAGCGTTCCCAGCAATTTTATCCACATCGGTTTTTCAAAGATTTTCTCCCCCGCATTGAACTTAGATGTCACAACAATTTTGGGTGTGTAGGTAATGTTGAGATTTGTTCGTATCACTTTTGGCGGAAAAATGGAAAATGTGATTGCCTGTGAATCGTCCGGGGCAAGAACAAATGATGTTGGTGTAATGGAAAGTGCCGAATCGGGTTTAATCGTTCCAGCTGATGATGATCCGTAAATTAAACTGACGAAGATGGAATCCGCCAATTTTCCTTTATTATAGACAAACAACGTCGTGTCCTTTTGGGGTATATTCACGTTGATACCTCCAAAATTATGGGTGGCAGTGGAGAAGGAAATAATGGCTGTGGAGGGAGTGACAATTATCGCATCGGTACTTTTGACAGTATCCGTTTGGGCACCATTACTGACAATGAGAGTTACCGAATATGTATCCGCTTGTGTATAGTGGAAACTGGCTGTCTCAGTAACCGCATCAATCGTACCATCCCCATTCAAGTCCCATTTCCATGAATTCGCCGGTTGTGAAGGATCGGCATTCGTTATATCCTTAAAAAAAATTGTCACCGGTGCCATATCGTTAAACGTGCCAATTTGAAGCGCACCGCGGAAATAACCTGCGGGACGCGGTTCGGTGATGGTGAGCAGTTTCTTCGGTATTACCTGAGTTTGTATAATTTTCTGTCCCGAAGGAAATATTACAACAAGCGAATCAATGATTGTCGCATCACCTAATCCGAAATGGGCTTCCAGATTTTGCCCGCAGTATCCGGATTGCCCCGCAACGTGGCGGTATTGCCAGACTGGTTTTCCATTGATTGTTGCTTTTACATTTACTCTCGCACCGATGGCAGAAAAATTGGACACCGTGCCAACGGCTTTCACCGTCAGCCAGCCATTGGAATTTCCTTCATTTCGGTAAAGTGCATTATGTTGATTTGCGCCAAAACAATTCCCTGTGGCAATGTCCAAATCGCCGTCCCGGTCGTAATCACCAAAAGCAACACCGTACGACCAACCCTGATCCGTCGAAACAATTCCCGTATCCATTTTCGTGAACGTGCCGTTGCCCTTATTCATAAACAGGAAATTCACCGCTTTAGAAGTTCCGGAAAATGCATTGGTCACAACCAGATCCAGATCACCATCATTGTCCAGATCGCCGAATGCACTGCCGACGGAATATCCTCCGCTGGTCACCACAGGATCTGCTATCATTTTTGTAAACGTTGCATTTCCATTGTTAAGAAACAGAGATTCATTCTGATTTCCATGGTTGACGATCAGTATATCAAAATCCCCATCGTTATCAATATCCGCAACACTGCTGCCGAACGAATCCCCCGCATCATGCACAATGGGACTCGTCGTTTCCGCAGAGAATGTTCCATTGCCAAGATTCCAATACAATGATTCGTCTGCTCCTCCTTCATTTGCCACAAATAGATCTAAATCACCGTCAGTGTCAAAATCACACCAGTCCACGCTTCGCGATGCAATAGCATCTGTTACCGGTGCGCCGTTTTTTATTTTGGTAAATGTCCCGTCGCCGTTATTATGGTAGAGGATGTTGACGAGTGTTCCAGAACTGTTGGCGAGATAAAGATCAACGTAACCATCATTATCGTAGTCTCCCCAACTTGCCGTTTCTGAATGTGTTCCGTCTTTTGCGATGTCTTGTGGAAACACCTCTTCGAACACACCGTTCCGCTGCCGATGAAGACTGTTCTTCTGTCCGTACCATGTAGCGGAAAATGCATCGATATGACCGTCATTATCATAATCCGCCCAGGTGCTTCCGTCGTAACTTCCCGGATCGGTCACAATGGAAGCATCGGTTACCTTCGTAAACGTCCCGTTGCCATTATTTTTATACAGAAAATTATTCGCCCCACCCTTCGGCCCGTTTGTAAAAAACAGATCAAGGTCACCATCGTTATCATAATCAACCCAATTCACGCTCCGCGAATCTCCTCCATCATTCGATTGCGGCCCTGTAGTAATTTTGGTGAAATATTGCGCATACAGTGATATTGTGGAAATACACAGCAGAATACAAATGCGTATCATTCTTCCTCCTATTGATGTGAAAGAAAATTACGCAAAACAATAAATGACGGGAACATCTTTGCGATGAAGAGGATTCAGATTGGGATGAATAGCAGTACAGCGGAATGAATATTACAGCAGATGATCAATCTTTTTTCTGTATGACCTGCTCACTGTCAGCGTCGTCCCCTGATCAAGAATTGCAGTATATTCTCCATGGTGTTCCGGTCGAAGTTCCCGGATGATATTGAGATTGACGATTGTTGAGCGATGAATCCGGATAAATCGGGAAGGATCGAGTTGTTGCTCAATCGATCCGATCATTTCCCTGGTCGTCTGTTTTCCATTCCTGGTGTGGAGAATAATGTAGTCTGCCGCCGCCTCTATCCAGAGGATATCGTTGACCGAAATGAACGAAATTTTTCCGGCAGAGCGGATCGTGATCCTTTCCAGATATTTTTTTGTCGACTGCAGTGCACGTAGTGCCTCGGATATCCTGTCTGAATACGATGCACTCGTTGTTAATCGGACCATCTCCCGGACACGGTGGAGTGCAGAGTGAATTCGCTCCGTATCGAGCGGTTTTAAAACATAGTCCAATGCATGCTCCGTGAATGCTTTTACAGCAAATTCATTATATGCAGTAACAAAAACCACCAGAGGCATATTCTGTTTCGGCAATGCGTTCAGCACATCGAATCCGTCAATTTCCGGCATCTGAATATCAAGAAACAGAACAGCCGGAGAATGCTTCCTGAATAAACGGAGCGCTTCATCGCCGTCCGATGCTTCCGCAACGATGTCGAATCCCTTTTCTGCTTCAATCATCGTGCGCAAGCCGTGACGGGCAAGCGGCTCGTCATCGACAATCATCACCGATATGATTTGTTCACGACTCATCGTGCTTTAATGGAATTTCGATAATGACCGTATGTCCGTTTTTTTCATTTTCCCGGAAATCGAACCGTGCTTCTGTTCCGTACAACTGGAGCAGTCGCTTTTGCGTATTCTCTAATCCGATACCGATGCCATCGTAATAATTTTTCGCGCGTTTATTGCGTGTACCGCCGTCAATCACCTGAAGCGTCAGCATGTTTGAATTCACTGAAGAGTTGATCCCGATCCAGCCGTCACCAGACCGTTGTGCGATGCCATGCCGGATTGAATTTTCCGCAAGCGGTTGCAAAATAAATGTTGGGACGAACAACGGCAACGACGATTCCTCGATGCTCATAGAGATCGTCAACCGCTCACCAAAACGAACTTTTTCGATGGCGAGATATGCATTCAGGAATTCCAGTTCCTGCTCCAAGGTCACTTTATTTGTTGTTCCACGTTCAAGCGTTAACCGCAAACAATCGCTCAGCCGAACAATCATCTTTTGCGCAAGTGCCGGCTCTTTTTTCACCAGAACGGAAATTGCATTGAGCGTGTTAAATAAAAAGTGAGGCTGCAACTGCATTTTTAAAGATTGAAGCTGAGATTCGGCAAGTTGTGAACGAAGCTCTGTTGCGTTTCGTTGTTCGTGCTGATATTGGCGATAATATCCGACCGCGTGATGGATAAAAACAATAGACCAATACATCAGAACGCCGTATTCAAAAAATCCGACGATTGAGGGAAGATAGTCCGGGAACGAACGGGTGAGAACAAATCCGTTATCGACAAAATTCGTCACATAGACATACACCGTTTGTTGTACCAATGCAACGGAAATTCCGATGACAAAATGGATAACAGCATTCCGTCGGATATTCGTATCGTCCAGACGGAACCGATCGGTTAGCCATAAAACAAACGGCGTCAATAATCCCCATTCAATACAGAAGACGAACGAATGGAAAAACGACCGCTGCCAAATGTACTCGCGGCCCACGCTGAGGGAATAAAAAAAGGATTGACCTGAATAGATCAATCCTAAAAAAAACCAGGTGCCGGCAATAACGTATACTTTTCGCGTTCTCATTTTTTTGCCGAACGTTTTTTCGACGCACTGTGCTGGCGCATTGATTCCAATTCGCGATGTATATGCCCCAGTTCCTCGTCCAACAACCGGTCCATCTTTTGATGCATCTGTTGAAGCATCAATTCGGACTTCACGTTCACTTGATAGTCAAGATCGGCTTTTAGACGGTCTTTTTTCTGCGCGCGGTTCTGGCTCATCATGATAACAGGAGCCTGCAATGCTGCAACAGTGGAAAGCATCAGATTCAGGAATGTAAACGGATACGCATCAAACGGCTGAACCAGAATTTGTACGACGTTTATTCCGATCCATAACGCCATAAACACACCGAAGGAAATAATAAAACTCCAGCTTCCGCCAAATTCCGCGATTTTGTCCGCGATACGATCGCCAAATGTCAGCTTTTCTTCAATTTCCTCGTTAGGATTTTTTGCTGCCAGCGAGCTGATCAGTTCGTTCGTCATTTGAAGCCGCTTCGCCATTTCGCTCAGCATGGAAATACCGATGGATGGACGTTCCATGACGAAGGTGATAAAATCGCCCCGCTGCATTTCCACCAATTTTGTATTGGCCTGTGCACGAGCCGTAGCCGTGCGGGGAGTATCAGCAAACAGTGACAGTTCTCCAAAAAACTCCCCTTCTTTCAATGTTGAAAGAAGTACTTCGTTCACTGGAGGATCGACCGGCAGTATTATTTCGATCTCACCCTCTTCAATCATAAACATGGAAGAACCCGGCTCACCTTTCCGGAACAGCACTTCACCGGCATTGAGCGTTTTCATTTTCCAGAGACTGACGAGCGAAACATGGTCCTCTTCCGGCAAAAATTTGAAGATCGGGATTTTGGAGAGAAATTCTTTGGTGATCATAAATTTTTGGAGTTATAATAAAAAATCCGCCTAATACAATGGCGGATATAGTATACCAAAAAGTCGTATTTGGTTCAAAGACTACTTTGAGAATATCATCTTTTTCCTATGAAATTCGTTCTTTCCTTTATCAATCTGATAGGAAAGTTGACAAATATACATCCCTGTGGCAACATTCGGATTTCTCCATTCCTGGTGATGCTCTCCTGCCTCTTTTGTTCCCTGATACAATGTCGCTATCTCTCTGCCGACGATATCAAATACTTTCAGGGAGACAGTACTTGCGACTGGAAGCAGGTAAGAGATTGTCGTTGAAGGATTGAATGGATTTGGATAGTTTTGAAACAACTCGAATCTTTCCGGTGCAGATACTTGGATGGGAATTTCTTTTTTCCATTGTTCACCATTCGGTGATGAAACGACAAATTGTAAAGTGTGTGTTTTACCCACTGGTGCAGATTTATCAATTGAGAATTTAAAATGAGCAGTTGAC
>JALNZH010000183.1 GCA_023229405.1 Bacteroidota bacterium | reverse complement strand
CATCACATTCGGGATGAAGTACAAACTCATTAACACAGTGTGAGAGACGCTCCGGCAGAAGAACGTCGTCCGCATCAAGGAATTGAATATACTCTCCTGTCGCATGCGATGCTCCGGTATTCCTGGCAACCGACGGTCCCTGATTGCGTTGCGTTACAAGCCGGATTCGTTCTTCTTTTTCCAGAAAGGATTTTACTATCCGGACTGATCCGTCTGTCGAACCGTCGTCTACAACGATGCACTCCCACTCGGCAACAGTCTGCCAGAGAATGCTCCTGAGTGCTTGAGCAATGAAACGCTCAGCGTTGTAACACGGAATGATGATCGTAACGATCGGTGTCATGACATTCATTAAACATTGAAGAAAATTATTATTTATTTTCTCAACAGCGGAAGATCGCGAAGCATAAAGTACAATCGATTCCGTATAATTCGCATCCAGAGTCCTTTTTTGGAAAGATATCCGTACGCATGTCGGATTTTATAATACTCTTCGTACGTATACTTTTCCTGCCGTGAGGAAAGGCCGCCAAAGGAATAATTTGCAACGATATGATTAATTTGATAAAACGGAACTTCATTTTTGATAAACCGGAGCATCAATTCATAATCGCTAGCAAACCGGTAATGCACATTGAACATTCCTAATCGTTCATACAACAAACGCGAGACAAAATAGGCCGGATGACCGACATGCTCCGTATGTAAATATTTCGGACTCACCGATTTCACCATCACTTCATCACCACCAGAATAACATCGTAAAAATCCGTAATACACTCCTCCAGAGTTCAATCGGTATGCTTCAACTATCAACTGAAGAGAATTTGTTTCATACCAATCATCGCTGTTAATAATACCAATAATCTCCCCTGATGAATTCCGGATGCCTTTATTCATGGCATCATACACACCTTCATCAGGTTCGGAAATAACAATCAATCGGGCCCCAAAATGAGGCCGAAATGTTTCTATAATTTCCAATGTCCGGTCAGTGGAAACTGCATCGATGATGATATATTGAATATTTTCGTAGGATTGTGCCGCAACGGATTCGATTGTTCGTTGTATTGTTGCTTGTGAATTCTTGCATATCGTAATGAGGCTGACAAGAGGATCCATTGGTCTTTACCTTTGCGAAAGTACTTTTGTATAAACAGCTTTCGTTTGTTGAACTGTTTTTTCCCAGGAAAATAATGTCAACCGATCATATCCTTTTCTCCTTAATGTCTTTCGTAATTCTGAGTCGCCGATCAACTGATGCACAGTCTGTTGAATCTCGTCGGCATTCGTCGGAGAACAATAGAGAACAGCATCACCGCCGACTTCTGGAAGAGATGCAGTAGTACTTGTTACCACTGGGCAACCGCACGCAAACGCTTCCAAGATTGGAAGACCAAATCCTTCATATTTTGTGGGATACACAAGGCAGAGTGCTTTTTTATATATCGCCTTAAGTTCATCATCGTCAGGAAAACGCTGCATAACTTGTCTGCTGAGACCGTGTGTAGAAATCAAATGATTTTCAAACTCCGTAAATGGAGGACCTGCACAAATTAAAAATAGATTCACTTCCGACAGTAGAATATTCTTCATACTCTCAAGAAAGAATGTAAAATTCTTATAAATATCTCGGGTTCCAACAAACAGAATATACCGTTCAGGTAATTTGTATTCAGCGGATCGAATCTCTTCAGCTCTTCCGAATGATGATGAAAGATGGATAGACGTAATTCGATCCGGATCAATAGAATGAATCGAGAGGATATCCTTTTTTGTCTGCTCAGAAATGGCAATAACGTGCGCCGCGTTATTAATCAATACCTTCTTTTGTTCGATCAATTCTTCTCTCATCGGGCTAGAAAAATATTCAGGAAATAATTCGTGGATCATATCATAAACCGTTACGACGTACGGTTTCCCGGAACAATATTCCATAAAATAAGGATCATAATATGTTGGATGAAAAATATCGTAGTCCCCTGCTCGAAGCAAATCAATCGATGCTTTTTTATTCCGTACCGGCTCTTTTGTGTTCGGCAATAATTTCCCAATGCTCTTACGAACAAACATTTCAGCGGTACCTGGCAGTGAATATGAATTATTTTTACGTATGATCTTTTGATAATTGACATTCATCGACTGCCGAACGCCCAAGACAGATGAAAATTGCTTATCGTTATTTATTCCTGTAACTAATTCAGCAAAATATCGTGAGATACCACCGAATTTTAATAGGGAAAATATTTGATAGTCGTATAATATTTTCATTTGCAAACTATTTCATCTTCACTACTTGCGATAATTTCAATCATCATACAGATTGTTGTTTGTTACTGACCCTCTTCACCGATGTTAACGTGACCAAATCCCTGTAGCGGTATTGGTCATAATCTTATGGTATTGAATCGGTCCCCACGTAGAGCCTATCCCGACGCAGATAATGCTTGAAAGTAATACTCCGTATAACCCCACAATACTCAACAACACAATTGAAAGTGGAATATTGATGATACTGACAAATATTGCGCTGTATAATTGGAGTCGAATTTTCCCAGTTCCATTCAAAAACATTGCGAAAATTGAACTCCAATTAGATAGGATGACAAAGACACACATTGCCATGGAAACAGACGCTGGTACGGTAATGGTGTCTCCTATCCAAACATGGTACAAGGTATCGGCAAAGAAGAGCATAATGACTGCCGCCACTGAAAATCCAATCCACACGAAGGTTAATTTTTTAATAGAACGGCTGATCCACGCGAGATCATTTCGATGATATGCATCTGTAATTGCGGACCAAAACGGAGTCGCAACCAGAACAAACATCGATGTAATAACGTTAAAATATTTAAAGGCAATATTAAATTCCGTTACTTCTTTCGGTCCGAAGAAATGGATAATAATCATATTACTTGTTGAGAATAATATGACCACTGCAATTTGAATAAAAAAGAATTGGCTGCCCAAATTGGCTAATTCTTTGGCATGACGGAAATTCACATAACGAAATGAAGGGGCTAGATCCCGATACCGGCCTGTAAACATCACCACATGTGTTACACAAAGAACAATCACTGGGGATGCCATAAACACTATTCCGAGGGTCAGTACCGAACCGGCGTTTAACCGTTCAAGAAAAAGAATCCCGATGACTGTTAAAATAGTACCAAAAAGGCCAATAACATTCGTGATTGCTGCGCGCTGATCTGCCAACAAAATTGTAATAATTAATTGAATGACGAATTGAATTGCGAACAATAAAAAGACAATTGGGATCAACAGCATCAAGTCCGATGCACTGGAGTCAGGAGCATTGAAAAAATTTTGCCATTGAATAAACGATTGGACTGTAAAAAAAATGGCGCTGAGTGTCGCTGCAATAACAAGCATGACCGTGTATGTCGTACTGACATATACCCTTGCCAATTCACGTTGGTTTTTTGCTAATGCTTCCGCAAACTTATTTCGTAAACCGTTTCCCAATCCTATATCAAAGAACGAGAACCAACCGATAAATGATGCAACGGTAAGCCAGATGCCGTATTCCGATACGGTGACAGTTCGCAAAGTTAACGGAACTAACACAAAACCAAGTCCCATAGCAATCCCGCGGATCAACAATGAGGCAACAATATTCTTCTTTGTCCGAAGACTTCGTTCGCTCCCTTCGGTAAAAAATGACGTAATTCTTTTCATAGAAAAATCGATAAAACAGATCGTACCGGTTGATACCGTATCATAGTTTTTGGCAGAGCATGGTACCGATGAACGAACGTCGAAAGAACAATTCGCAAGATCCCGAACCGATCAAGGAAGTGATAAGAGTTTCAATGCAGCCGTACTTCGCGTTGTTACAAAATATCGGAACATAAGTATCGGCGTCAGCATGATCCGAGAAGAAAATCCAAAATACAATTGATAATACATCAGAATATTCCGATACATCACCAATCGAAGCTCCGGCGAAGCCTGTTTGGTACTCTGACTGCCGTGATGAATGATCTTTGCCGTTGGAGTAAAGATAATCTTTAAGCCTTTTTCTTTAATTCGCTGACACAGATCTACATCGTTGTATAAGATGGAAAACCGCTCATCAAAGATATAGCCGTCCAAGGCAGAACGGCGGATCATGATACACGTCGCATCTGGCTGATCGATCTCTTTCTCCACCGTATGATCGAAGGAACTCATCAAATATCTCCGATTGAGAAAATGCAGCGAACAATACATTGCTACGGCATTGCCAATCGAAGGAAACCTTTTGCATGAATGCTGAAGTGATCCGTCCGGTAATTGCAAGCGGCATGAAACGATTCCCGCAGTTTTTTTTTCATCCAAAAAATCCGCCATTCGCTGAATAGTCCCGGGAAATACTTCTGTATCACTTCCGAGCAATAGAACATATTCCCCGGATGAATTGGCAAATCCGATATTATTTCCCCCCGCGTATCCGGTGTTCACAGAATTTTTGATCAATTGTATTTCGGGAAAGTCCGTTGAGACCATCTCTGCAGAACCGTCGATAGAGGCGTTGTCCACAACGATGATTTCCCATGTACAGCGCGGAGGATAGATACGGATGGACTGTAAACACGCATGTAACAGCCGGCGGGTATTCCACGAGGTGATGATAATTGAAAGTTTCATCACTCTATATTTTCAATTCTTTCATTACGGTACCGAGATCTTTATCACCCCGGCCGGAAAGATTAACGATAATTGACTTCCCTTTTCCTAGTTTAGACGCCAACGTCACTGAATAGGAAATCGCATGCGCCGATTCCAACGCTGGGATGATCCCTTCATTCCGGGAGAGCAATTGAAGAGCGTGCAATGCTTCTGTGTCTGTAACGGAAACGTATTCAACATATCCGTTATCCTTCAAATAACAATGTTCCGGACCAACGCCGGGATAATCCAGTCCAGCCGAAATGGAATGAGCGATTTCGATCTGTCCGTGTTCGTCCTGTAACAGGTACTGCATTGAGCCGTGGAGAACACCTTGACGTCCTTTCGCCAACGCAGCGGAATGTTTTCCGGTATCTAAACCATATCCTGCTGCTTCCACACCGAAGAGTTTTACACCGGGAACATCGTTTAGGAACGGATAAAATATTCCCATAGCGTTACTTCCACCGCCGACACAGGCAACAACTGCGTCGGGCAGTTTCTGTTCTTGCTCTAGAATTTGTTGACGCGCTTCAATTCCGATGACAGACTGAAAATCGCGCACCATCATGGGATACGGATGCATACCAACGACAGAACCAATGATATAAAACGTATCCTGAACATTGGTCACCCAATCTCTGATCGCTTCAGACGTTGCATCTTTCAGCGTCTTGCTGCCGGATGAAACAGGACGCACTTCCGCTCCCAATAATTTCATCCTATACACGTTCGGTGCCTGTCGCTCCATATCCTCTTCACCCATATAGACGATACACTGTAAACCAAACAAAGCGCAGACCGTGGCAGTAGCAACACCATGTTGTCCGGCTCCAGTTTCCGCAATAATTCGTTTCTTCCCCATTCTCCTGGCAATCAAAATCTGACCTATCGTATTATTAATCTTATGCGCACCGGTATGGCAGAGATCTTCCCTTTTCAGATAAATTTTTGCACCTCCAGCGTACTCCGTTAAACGCTGTGCAAAAAACAATGGTGTTTCCCTGCCGGCAAAATTTTTCAAGTAATAGTGGAGTTCCTTCTGAAAGGAATCGTCATTTTTTACTTTTTCATACCACGTCGTCAATTCTTCAGACGCCGGCAGCAGCGTCTCCGGAATATATCGTCCACCGTACACTCCAAAGTGTCCGCGCTCATCGGGAACATTGGGATAGGGAGTTGTTAATGCCATGCTACTCTGACTCCATTGTTTGTTCAAATGCCTGCCGTGCCCGTTCCGTAAATAGGCGCACTTTTTCTTTATCTTTTTTCCCCGGTTCCAGCTCCACTCCGCTGCTGACATCAACTCCCCACGGAGTGACAATACCGATCGCTTCCGCCACATTTTCTGGCGTTAATCCACCCGCAAGAATAATTTTCCCAAATTCATTCGCTTCCCTCGAAAGAAGCCAATTGAATGATTTCCCTGTACCGCCGAATTCCTTTTCATCGAATGCATCTAGGAGAAAAGCGGCCACATGATAATCGTCAAAATAGACACTCTTTATTGAATCGTTGACTCTGAATGCTTTTATTGCATTCGGAAAACAGTTGGTATAATCCGGCGTTTCGTCGCCATGAAATTGACAATAGGTCAATTTCACCAACGCGCCGACCGATTTTACGGCAGTCTGTTCTTCGTTAACGAAAACACCTACTGTTGCGATCTTCCCGCGAATTTTCTCGGCGATCTCTTTCGCTGCTTCCGGAGCGATATACCGCTTACTTTTCTTAAAAAAATTAAATCCAATCGCTGTTGCACCGGCATCAATAGCAGTAACGGCATCATCATAATTTGTAATTCCGCAAACCTTAATAAAATACGGACTCAACGTTTGTTCTCCCCAGTCCCAATCAATTCTTCCAGTGCTTTTCTCCGGTCCGGCTGCGCCATCAAATGTTCACCGACGAGCACGGCATCAAATCCTGCCTGCGACAGTCGTTCCACAGTATTGTAATTTTTAATGCCGCTTTCACTGACAGAGGTGCACGAATTCGGAATAAAATTTTTCAATTGCAGCGACAAATCCACATTTACACTGAACGATTGCAAATCCCGATTGTTGATGCCGATGATCGTTGCCCCTGCTTCCAATGCTCTGTCGATTTCTTCTTTTGAATGACATTCCACTAACACGGAAAGCGACAAATCATCCGACGTATTGAGAAAAGACTTCATCCGAAGATCGTCTAATGCAGCTACGATCAACAGAATTGCATCTGCGCCCATCACCCGCGATTCATAAATCTGATATTCGTCCACAATAAAGTCTTTTCGCAGAATGGGAAGAAACGATGCGCTTTTGGCGGAGGCGATATAATCGGCCCGTCCCTGAAAATATTTCTCATCTGTCAGCACGGAGATTGCGCTGGCTCCTCCTTCTTTGTATTCACGGGCGATTTTACTCGGGACAAAATCCCTCGTAATAACACCTTTTGACGGAGATGCTTTTTTAATTTCCGCAATACAGCTAATTCTTTCGTCGTTCTTCAGCGCCGCTCCGAAATCAAGCGTTGCGCTGCATTCCCATGCCGTATCGATCAGCTCTTCGAACGGAACGGTCAACTTTCGTTCTGCAACTTCGCTTTTTTTGTATTCCAGAATCTCGATCAGTTTATTATTCATTCGCTTCTATTATCACTTTTGGTCCTATTTTTATCTTTACCTGACGGATGCGGCGTTCATTTTTTTTCACAATTACAAAACAGATGTTTTCGTACCGTACTTCTTCGTTCAATTCCGGAATCCGTTCCGTCAGCGTATGCAAAAATCCGCTGATCGTATCATACTGCGAATCTTCCGGTATATCTGTTTTGAACCGTTCGTTAAAATCGTGGATACTCAATCCGCCGCTCACCACGGCAGTACCGTCACTGGCAGTAACAACATCAATCTGTTCCTCGTCGTA
>JALNZH010000246.1 GCA_023229405.1 Bacteroidota bacterium | reverse complement strand
CGTCGTATTCGTCACTGATCTCCCCGACAATCTCTTCCACAATGTCTTCGATGGTGATGATACCTTCTGTACCTCCGAACTCGTCGATGACAATAGCCATGTGCTGACGATTCTTCTGCAGCTCTTTCAACAGATCACTAATTTTTTTCGACTCGGGAACTAAATACGCCGGACGGATGACATCCTGCAAAATAATCAGATCACGGTGTTCCAGCATGCCGATCAGATCTTTGGTGTAAATGATGCCGACGATATTATCGATGGATTCACGGAAGACCGGAACGCGGGTGAATCCCTGATCTATCAACGAGTTCAACAGACGGTCTCGAGGCATACCGATATCCACGGCAAACACATCTGTTCTCGGCACCATCACCTCTTTCACTGTTGTATCGGTGAATTCCAAAATACTTTTGATCAGTTCATGTTCGGTTTTATCGATTGCGCCGCTACGTTCCCCCTCTTCCAGCACCTGAATCACTTCTTCTTCCGAAACAGCTTTTTTCTTTCCAATGATCAGCCGTTCTAAAAACGAACGAATGATCGACATCAGTGATTTTTCTGAATGGTTGCCGTTACGCATTGGTAAACTCGACAAGATCATTCAATTTTCGCAAAGCTGTTCCACTTTCAATCATGTCATTCGCTATGTGCACTCCCTCCACGATGGAGGCTGCTTTTCCTGAAACATAAATTGCAGCACCGGCATTCACTACTACTATGTCTTTCGGTGCTCCTTTTTTTCCGCTTAAAATTGATCTGATGATTCCGGCATTCTCTGCAGCATCGCCTCCCCCAACCGCAGATAATTCTGCGGTTGGAATACCGACGTCGTGATGATGAAAGGTAAATGTTGTCACTTTCCCATCCTTAATTTCACTCATACGGGTTTCACCAATTGTCGAAATTTCGTCCATCCCGCCATTACCGTGAACAATTAGTGCCCGTTCTGTACCAAGATCTAACAGCACATTGGCAAGAATTTCGGTTAAACCTCTTCGAAAAACACCAAGCACCTGCCGTTTTGCGCCGGCAGGATTGGTTAATGGACCAAGCACATTAAAGATTGTCCTCATACCCAGTTCCCGACGGACTGGGGCGGCATATTTCATTGCGCTATGAAGCATCTGTGCAAATAAAAAACCGATTCCAATTTCATCCAGACAAATTTCTACTTTTTCCTTGGGGATATCTATATTAACTCCCAGCGCATTCAAGACATCGGCACTGCCGCATTTGCTAGAAATAGCCCGGTTTCCATGCTTTGCCACAATGGCTCCCGCAGAGGCAGCAACCAGCGCCGAAGCGGTGGAGATATTAAATGTTCCCAGTCCATCGCCTCCAGTCCCACAGGTATCAATCACATGCGAATGTTTGGTGATGATCTTCGTTGATTTTTCACGCATCGCCAGCGCAGCTCCGGCAATTTCCGGCACAACTTCACCTTTCATCCGCAAAGCAGTAAGAAATGCAGAAATTAACGTTTCGCTTGCAGTACCGGACATAATCTCCAACACGCATTCATACGTTTCCTGTTTCGTCAGATCGGTTTTTTCGACCAATTTATGGATCGCTTCTTGTAACATAGTAGAATTTACTCTAAAACTCGTTGATATTCAATAAGTTACACGTTCTAAGAACAATCCTTTCGCCGGAGCGGATTGGCCGGCAGAAGAACGATTCTTCGATGCTTTAATTGTTTCAAAATCCTCTTCGTGGGTAAATCCTCTTCCCACATCAACCATTGTTCCTACTAGCGCACGAACCATCCCTTGAAGAAATCTATTGGCTCGAACAGTGTACACCAGCATATCGTCGGTACATGCCCAGTTTGATTCGAACACTTGGCACCGGTAGTGTTCAGTTTCCGAGTCCGATTTACAAAACGCCTGGAAATCAT
This sequence comes from Bacteroidota bacterium, assembly GCA_023229405.1. GTDB lineage: Bacteria > Bacteroidota > Ignavibacteria > UBA10030 > UBA8401 > UBA8401. The sequence goes on along the minus strand of JALNZH010000246.1, from coordinate 3,847 downwards.
GAACACCAAGAATCGACGAAGCTGTACGATTCATCTTTTCAATATCAAAACGATAGCCGATCTGCCAGCAATATTTTCGGTTCACCGCCACCGGACGCAACGAAATATAATATCGGTATTCACGTACTTTGGCGCTGTAGCGGGATGAAAATGCTTCATCAATTTCTTCCACCTCATGAATGACGATGTCTTCGGGCAACAATCCGTTTAAAGCTCGGTGAAAATCAACAGCGGTCAATGATTTCTCAGTGAAAAAATTCGCAACTTGTCCTCGTGCATGAACACCGCTGTCCGTTCTTCCGGCACCCGTAATCGTAATACTCTCCCTGGTAACGGTGCTCAAGGTTTTTTCAATCTCTTCCTGCACACTGCGTCCGTTCGGCTGGCGCTGCCAACCGACGAAGTCTGTTCCGTCGTATTCAATAATCAGTTTAATGTTCCGCTTCATACGAAAAAGCCCCGCGTGGCGGGGCTTGAATTAAAATCGGTGGATGATGCTTACCTTCAATCCGTCCGGCTTCAGCCCGTCGTTGATCAGCGATGATTCGAGCCACCACGATCCGAGTGGATCCGTATTTCGTTGATTATACAATCGCACCAATCGTGCAGCATTGATTGCACTGATAATTCTGTTCACCACAATTGTTGCAATAACAAATTTTGAATTATTAAGCACTCGTTCGGAAGAAACGCGTAATGCGCGGTATTCTCTTCTATTATTGTCGGTATCCCATCTCCAATAATATCCGGAATTGACATCATACACTTTGATCAATTCCCTATCCTGAAGTTGTTTGTCGTTATATTCATACGTATCGTTAAAATTTCCAAGATTTACAAAATACTGATCGTTTTTCCCCGTAATTGCTGCACCGGCATGCGAAGAGGCATAATTCCGGGCATCATCTTGTAGCCAGGAACCGTACTGCCGGAAAGAAATATAGGTTAACCATAAACCACCTTCAGCGATTAACGAATACCGTCCTTCGTCAAAGCCGTCGGCATATAATTCACCCATTCCAGGGAGCAACAATGAATAGAATACCGCTTTCGTCGGAGATTTTTTTTCAACGAACAAAGGATCGGTTTCCTGAACTGTTATTTTCGATAACGAGGAAAATTCTGATCGGAGGTGATAAAGATTCTGCTGTGCGACTGCGGTAGAGACAAAACAGAAAGTAATTACTATGCGACGTATGGCTTTCATACTACTCCTCACTATTCGGTCGGTAGAACAACACCGGCCATGTGCAGCACGGATATTCTTGCCGATGCTGCTGTTGCGATGCGGTTGAATTGAAGTAGTATCAATCACTATCTATAGAACTCCTTTAAATACAGCGGAACTGATGATCGGAATCGACGGCTTCGGAATGATTACAGATGGTGCTGAAGCAACGCTCACCACTTCCCCTTCGCAATGTTCACCGGTAAATTCGCCGATACGTGCCATCGCAATTACATTTTCCAATGATGGATGGTACGGCACAGTAACACGAACATAATTATTCGTATAACCGGACAATGTATTATTTTCAATTGTTCCTTCAATCAACACCGGAAGAATTTTTCCTCTTTGCGACTGGTGAAACGCCGAACGTTTCATTTGTCCTACCACCCGTAACGAATCGCTGTGCGAATACCGCACGCGTGGTTCGATCCTTCCCGGATAATTCACGGAGGGTGTGTTGGGACGTTCCGAATAGGTGAAAACGTGAAGATAACTGACCGGCAGTTCATGGATAAAATTAAAACTTTCCTGGAAAATCGCTTCCGTTTCACCAGGAAATCCGACAATCACATCCACACCAATGCCGGCTTGCGGCGATTTGGAACGGATGGAATGGATTAATCGGTGATAATAGTCAGTTGTATAGCGCCTCCGCATTTTGCGTAGAATTTCATCGGTGCCGCTCTGCAGCGGAATATGGAAATGATCGCACACTTTTTTTGAGCCCAACCAAGTATCAATCAGTTCTTCCGTCAGCAAATTCGGTTCAATGGAACTGACCCGTATCCGTTCAATTCCGTCCACTCCATCCAACGCTGTCAATAATTGAATAAACGAACGATCTTCTTTTTTTCCGAAATCGCCTACATTCACTCCCGTCAGAATAATTTCTTTATATCCCATCTCAACCAGATGTCGCGCTTGTGTAACACACGCTTCAATCGACTGACTTCTGCTTTCTCCTCGCGCCAACGGAATAGTACAGAAGGCACAATTAAAATCACAACCATCTTGCACTTTTAAGAAGGCGCGCGTCCGGTCATCGACTCCGCCGGAATAGGCAGGACCAAAATCGTTCGCCGTTTCGATAGAACCGACAAAGACTTTCGGTGCCGAAAATTTTTGGAACGATCCTGCAAAATCGAATACGCGGAATTTTTCGCTGGCGCCCAGCACCATATCTACACCGTCAATCGATGCAATCGTTTCAGGATCGAGTTGCGCGTAACAGCCCACGACAGCAACAAACGCTTCCGGTGACGTGCGCATGGCGCGGCGCACGATCTGGCGTGCCTCCCTATCCGCACGTTCGGTGACCGAACAAGTGTTGATGATACAGACATCGGATGGTTCGGAGAACGGAACGATATCGAATCCGCGTTCTTTAAACTGACGCTGCAACGACGCGGTTTCCGCGTAGTTCAGTTTGCAGCCCAGCGTGTAGAATGATGCTTTCATTTTTGCTGCGATTCAATGTTATCATTTGTTATGCCGAACTTGTTTCGGCATCTTTTACAATAAACGATGCTAACATTCCCGCCTGATTGACGTCAGACGGGCAGGCGTCAGCATGACCTTCATTTTTCAATCAAAAACAATTTTTTTTCTTTAAATAGCAGTGCCGCTCACACCAAAGCGAGCGGCACCGGGTGTTACAGGATTACTTCAACGATGCTTCTTCATCCGCAGCGCGCTTTTCGTCTGCCGTCAATTCGACCGGCATAGCGTCTTTCAGCGTGATGGGAGGAAGTTTGTGTTTCGACACATAGTCATCGATGATCTTCTGTTCTTTTCCGCGCAAATATTCTACAACAGAAAGAACGATCTTCTTGCTTTCGCCATCGAATTCAATGACGGTCATCGGCAATTTGTCTCCAACCTGGAACGCTTCTGCAAGGTTCTTGATCGGGGTCTGCGATAATTGCGACAACGGCACGAATCCGTCAACGCCGAGCGGAAGTTCAACGATCACACCTTTTTCAATGATGCGAACGACTTTGCCTTCTACTTCAGTATTGACTTTGTACTGGCTGCCGAACGTATCCCACGGATTGTCGTTCAACTGCTTGTGTCCAAGCGAAATGCGGCGTTGATCTACATCAACACCGAGAATGATCACTTCAATGCTATCCCCTTTTTTCACAACTTCCCCAGGATGGCGAATTTTCTTCGTCCAGGAGAGATCGGAAATATGGATGAGACCGTCGATACCCTGTTCCAATTCAACGAAAACGCCGAAGTTGGTCAGGTTGCGGACTGTGCCGGTGTGGCGCGAACCGATAGGATATTTCACCATCAGCGAACTCCACGGATCGGGTTCAAGCTGTTTCATTCCGAGTGAGATTTTCTTTCCTGCTGCATCGAGGGACAGAATCACTGCTTCGATTACCTGACCCATAGAGACCATCTGTGACGGATGCTTTACATGCTGTGTCCAGCTCATTTCAGAAATGTGAATCAAACCTTCGATACCTTTTTCGATCTCGATAAACGCGCCGTAATCGGTGAGCGAAACAACTTTCCCGCTGACTTTTTTGCCGATCGGATACCGTTCGTCGATCTTTTCCCAGGGATGCGGCTGCAACTGTTTCATGCCGAGCGAGATACGTTTCTTTT
>JALNZH010000076.1 GCA_023229405.1 Bacteroidota bacterium | reverse complement strand
ATGATATGACGACTCAGGTTCTAGTGATTATTTCTGCAGTGGGGATGGTCTTTCAATCATTTGATGTTATTGACTACTGGTTCCAGTCTCAGGTTCATTCAAAATATACGGTTTATGCGAAGAATGCTTCCTTTGTTTTAATTAGCATAGCAAAGATCATAGCCATACTTTCCTCTGCCGATCTTATTGTTTTTGTGACACTATCTTCGATAGAACTAGTTGTGGCTGCAGTAGCGCTGGTATTGATGTACCAAAAAAAGGGGCAAAAGGTCTTACTGTGGAATTTTCGATTTGATGTTGCCCGCAAGTTACTGATTAACAGTTGGCCGATTATTATCTCTGACTTGGCGGTATTTATGCAGGCACGGATTGATCAAGTAATGATCGGTGAATATTTAACAAATACCGATGTCGGATTTTATGCTGCTGCACAAAAGATATCCGAACCGATCAGTTTTATACCCATGGTAATAATGAGTTCGGTGTATCCTGTGATTGTAAAAACAAAAGAATGGAGTGAGGAGGAATATTATCGACGGCTTACCAATCTTTACAGATTGATGTTTATCGGTTCAATTTGTGTGTGTCTGCCGATTGCTTTATTGAGCAAGTCGATCGTTCAAGTGTTGTATGGTGAGCAATTTGCGTTTTCTGCGACACTGCTGTCTTTGTTGATCTGGACGAGGTTTTATGCTTTTTACGGAGTTGCGAGAAGCATATTTATCTCGACAGAAAATTTGTTCAGTCATGCGCTTGTTTGCTCTGTTTCCGGAGTTACCGTTAGTATTGCGGCGAATTATTTTTTTATTCAACGCTTCGGGGTATTCGGGTCAATAATTGCAACTCATCTTGGTTTTTTGGTAACGATATTTGCAATTGACGGAATATCATCGCAAACCAAAAAGAATTTCCATGCTATGATGAAGGGAGTTTTTACTTTCTATCAATTTAAATTATCATCTTCGAAATAACGCATGAACGTACTAAAACTAATTTACCGTTTTTACATTCTTTTAAAGCCGCAGTATGGTTTTAACATTATAGCAATCATGTTTCGAATGGTTGGATTTATTTTCGAATTTATTCAATATAAAAGATTGAAAAGAAACGATCATTTTGTGATTTCCTTTTTTGATTGGTATCCATGTTTAACAGATAAAACCGAATCAACCCCGCTCGATCCGGTATATTTTTATCAGGACACTTGGGCTGCTAAAAAAATTTTTGAAATGAAACCCAACCACCATTATGACGTTGGCAGTTCGGCAAAGACCATAGGTATTATTTCGCAATTTGTCCCTACCACTATGGTCGATATTCGTCCCGTGGAATTGAAGCTGGATAATCTGTATTTTACTAAAGGTTCGATTACAGCATTACCATTCGAAGATAATTCAATTGAATCCATATCATCTTTATGTGTTGTGGAACATATCGGACTGGGGAGGTACGGAGATCCGCTCGATCAATTTGGAAGCGAGAAAGCGATATCTGAACTGGTGCGAGTGACAAAACCGGGTGGATGCATTTATTTTACCGTGCCAGTTGAAAGAATAAACAAAACGTATTTCAACGGACATAGATCATTTTCAAAACAATATTTGTGCACTTTATTTGATTTATGTGATTTGATAGAAGAAAAATACATTATTGCTGATAGCATAGTAACAGAATATTCACCATCAAACGGATATACCGTTGGTATGTATCACTTTATCAAGAAGAATTGTTAACAAAAGAAGATAGAAAAATAATTAGCTATGTCCATATTTCTTAATGAATAAAAACAGGAATATAACGAAGATATGTTTTTTCCCCACTTAATGAATATAAAGAATGATGAACTTGTCCTGGAAATAGGGCCTGGAGCATATCCATTTTGGCGATCCGATTGTTTGGTTGATATTTATGATGAAAATAGTCAAGTAGACCTTACCCAGTTTGGTGGTGCTGAATTACGCACAAAGGGAAAGCCACTTTTTTTGATTGAAAACAACACTCTTCCATTTAAAGACAATTCTTTTGATTATATAATTTGCTCACATGTCTTTGAACATGTACCAATTAATGATCTGAAATTCCTTGCCTCCGAAATTATGCGAGTGGGGAAGAAAGCCTATATCGAATTTCCAAAACCATTGTACGATTACCTATACAATTTTAAAGTCCATTTAAATTTAATGGATATAGTTAATGGCGAGATACTATGCTTGGATAAGTCGCAAACCGATTTGTCGGCAGTTAAACGATTCCAAGAATTGTCTTATGGCTTAAGGAAAAAGAATCTTTTCTCGATAGATGAACACTTTGCTCCCGTCGTGGCAATAGGTAAAGAATTTGTCGGAGATATTCCTTTGAAAATACTTGAATCAGAAGATGAATTTTTTGAGTTAGTAATTAATAATAAATACTATGTCTCTGAACCAAGCTTTACTTGGAAAGTATTCAACAAAATGCGACCAGCGAGAATTGTTAAGAATCTAATAGGGGAAATTAAGCGTGACCGATTATATTCATGTTTAACAAAAAACAATGAAAATTAATACCCCCAATCCTATAAGGCATAAAATACGTTCAATTCTTTTTACGCTTTTTAGTCGTCTTGAAAATAACAATAACGCGGATTTCATTACTAATGGCGAAGAAAGATTTGTGAATGATTATTTCTCATCGTTGCGTGGACCGGTGACATTGTTCGATGTGGGAGGGAATATTGGTGGATATTCAGAAATTTTGGTCGAGCAGTGCAAAAAACGAAAATTGGAATATTCAATTCATGTATTTGAGCCAACTCAGTCATGTTTTGGTATACTACTGCAGAAATTTTCAAATGATAACGAAATTCATTTGAATAATGTAGGTGCTTCGGATTCCGCTACTAAGGCCGATATTTATTATGATACAGAACAAAGTGGATTTGCATCATTATATCAACGAGATCTATCTTCTATGAATGTTACAATGAATCAAAAGGAGACCATTACTCTAACCCGACTGGATACATATATTGAGGAACGGAAGATTGAGAAGATTGATTTACTAAAGATTGATATAGAAGGCCATGAGCTGGCGGCATTTCGAGGTTTGGGATCATATCTAAACAGTGAGACGATCGCCGCCATACAATTTGAGTATGGTGGTGCAAATATAGATTCTAAAACTACTTTGCGAGAAATTTATAATCTTTTGGAAAATGCAGGATTTGTCATCGCTAAAATAATGAAGACCGGAATTGAAATACGGAAATATTCATCAATGATTGAAAATTATCAATATGCGAATTATGTGGCTTTATCCAAATCATTGATTCCCTCCCATCAATGATACAAATTCAACCAAGCATCCAATTCTCTGAACCTTCGCCGTACACTGACGGTAGTCTCGTGCCGTTGAAAATAATCTGGCAGGGATTGCATGTTTGCGTTAATACGGTATGTAATCGAACGGGGAAAATGGTCGTAGCGGATTTACCGATTGGGCATGCGCTACTAAATTCTTGTAAGGTTAATATTGCTTCACAGGAGATATTTTGCCCCGCTGAAGTGCTGGGATGGTTGGGGAAACCATTGCTGGAATCGTTAACAAGTCCGTCGAAAGAAGAGATTTCAGTAATCATCGAAAAATATTTTGAATCACAAAATGTTGTGATATTGAATTGCATCGATCATTTGTACGGTCATGCAGTGTTAAAATTATTCAACATTGAACGACATCTTCGAAACAATCGTAATTTAGGAGTAATTGTCATCGTTCAGGATTTTCTTCGTTGGATGGTTCCGGAAGGAGTTACTGAAATATGGAGTGTTCAACTTCCGCTATCGAAAGCAATGAAATATTACCCATCTTTCGATCAGAAGATGCAAGAAGAATGTAGACGATTTTCTACGGTGTATGTCAGCAAAGCATTTTCACATCCTACGGTGAATAATATCACGCTGTTTACTAATACACAACGGCATGATGATAATATTGAAAAATTCAGAGTGACATTTATTTGGCGCGATGACAGACCTTGGATTACAAATTCGTTTGTTATTCTTGCAGCAAAAAAAATAGGTGCTCCGAATGCTTTGTTGAGCCTTCAAAATCGAAAAATCATCACGCTTTTTACCAAACTTCGTCAAAAACTTCCGCAGGCTCATTTCACAATTGCAGGAATTGGGAAAGAAACAGTATTTCCCGGATGGATTGACGATCAGCGAGTTACGACAGTAACTGAAGAGATTGAGCGCCGTTTATGCGAAGTCTATGCCGAGAGCAGGCTGGTCATCGGTGTTCATGGATCTAATATGCTTCTTCCGTCTGCTCATGCCGGTATGACGATTGATCTGATGCCGAAAGAACGGTGGGGAAATTTTGCTCAAGATATAGTCTTTCAGGAAAACGATCCAAGAATCGGATCGTTTCGGTATAGATTTTTTCCGATCTCAACTTCAGTGAAAATACTCGCCCACCTGATTGAAACTCAAATACGCGAATTCGACTATTTTAAGAAACAGATGGTACATTGAACTCCCTTGCCCCTATAGTGTTGTTTGTTTATGATCGGCCGGACCACACCCGATTCACCGTCGAATCTCTGAAAGAAAACCAACTGGCAACAGAGAGTAATTTGGTTATATTTTCCGATGCGGCCAAAGATTCTGATGCAGAACAATGTGTACAAAAGGTGAGGGAATATCTCAAAACTATTTCCGGGTTTCGAACGGTTACTATCATAGAGCGTAATCGTAATTTTGGGCTATCAGCATCGATTATCGATGGAGTATCATCAATTGTCAATAACTACGGCAAAGTAATTGTTGTTGAGGACGATTTGATTACATCGAAATATTTTCTACAGTACATGAATGAAGGGCTTACCTTGTATCAAAATGATCTCGAAGTAATTTCTCTGCATGGGTATGTGTATCCTGTTCAGGTGCCTCTTCCGGAAACTTTTTTTATTTGTGGTGCGGATTGCTGGGGGTGGGCAACATGGAAACGTGGCTGGGACATTTTTCAATCGGATGGTCGTGAGTTATTACTGCGCTTAAAAGAACAACGGCGTGAATTCGCATTTGATTGGGATGGTCAGTACGGAAACCTGAAAATGTTGAAACGCCAAATTTCAGGTGAAGTGAACTCTTGGGCAATTCGATGGCATGCTTCTGCCTTTTTGCAGAATAAATTGACATTATATCCAGGTATTTCGCTGGTAAACAATATCGGAGGTGACCAATTTGGTACACATACCAAATCCCTTGTTGAATTTCAAACAGATATTTCACGCCGACCCATTCAATTGAAACGATTGCCAATGCAGGAAAATATGCAGGCACGTCAGACGTTTGTTGATTTTTTTAAAACTGTTCATCAATCGGTGATCCGAAGAATTATCCGTAGAATCGTGTCGATGGTATCATGAACATAGACGACCCGAAAATCAATGATAACCGCAATTACAATTATTCTCAATATTACGACAGTGATCGATACGAATATCCGATTATCACGGGAATGGTAGTGCCGGGTTCACGTGTGCTCGATCTTGGCTGCGGGAACGGCGCATTATTAGAGAAATTAAAAAGAGAGAAACAGGTTACAGAATCGGGTTTGGAATTATCCGAAAGCGGAGTCTTTATTTGTCAGCAAAAAGGACTGCATGTCCGCAACGGCAGAATTGACGAAGTACTTCCGTACGATTCTGATTCCTTCGAATATGCAATCTGCAATGTGACTATTCAAATGGTGATGTACCCTGAAGTATTATTGAAAGAAATGAAACGTGTTGCCAGATATCAGATTGTTTCATTTCCGAATTTTGGATTTTGGCGGAATAGATTAGATTTATTGATTAATGGAAGAATGCCGAAACCGATGCTCTTCGGATATTCTTGGTATTCCACAGGACACGTTCATCAGCTATCATTTTCAGATTTTGAACAGCTCGTCCATGATGTCGGTGGAATGCAAATCCTTCAGCGAGTGTATGATCAGCCAACTGATATTGTGCGTAGTGCTGTTGCATCCGCATTTCCCGAATTATTTCATCTGCTTGGGATTTACTTATTGGAAAAGAAATAATGGGTCTATTAACTTCAATCATTAAAAAGGAACAATTTAATCCGGGAATCGTTGGTATATTTACAAATCCGTTTTATTTTTCAAGACACGGACTTTATATTGCTGTGACTGTGTTGGGGAAGGATCTTTCAGGTGTACTGTTGGATATTGGATGTGGAACAAAACCGTACGAACCATATTTGTCGGTAGAAAAATACGTTGGAGTTGAAATTGATACGGAGCGGAGCAGAACCACGTCGAAGGCGGATGTGTTTTACAATGGGAAACATATCCCTTTTCCTGAGTCTACATTCGATTCTATTTTAGCCAACGAAGTTTTTGAACATGTTTTTAATCCATCGGAATTCCTTACTGAGGTTAACCGGGTACTGAAAATGGATGGTAAATTTCTATTAACTGTTCCATTTGTCTGGGATGAACACGAACAACCACATGATTATGCTCGGTACACTTCGTTCGGTTTGGTGCATATTCTTTCCCTTCATGGTTTTGAAGTTATTAAACACAAGAAGAGTGTGGCAAATGCACAAGTGATTTTTCAATTGATCAACGAATATATTTATAAAAAAACGTTCGTTTCCAATCCCGTTTTCAGGCAGATATTGAATACACTCCTTATTGCTCCTTGGACATGTATCGGTATCGTCATTTCCGCACTGCTTCCTTCAAATGAAGACCTATACCTAGACAATGTTATCCTTTCCCGAAAGGTAAAGGATGTATAATTTTTGCACTCTTTTCGATTCAAATTATCTGTCGAGGGGCCTAGCGCTCTATCGTTCACTCGAACGGGTGTGCGATTCTTTTCACTTGTATATCTTTGCGTTTGATGATAAAAGCCTGCATGTATTAAAAAAGCTACAACTTCAATATGCAACGATTATATCGCTGAAGAAATTTGAAGAGGAGGAATTACTGAAGGTTAAACCGACGCGTTCACGGGCAGAGTATTGCTGGACCGCCACTTCATCGACGATCCTTTACGTACTCGAAAAATTTTCTGTTGATCAGTGTACGTATCTTGATGCCGATATGCTTTTCTTCGATTCTCCCAAAATATTATTTGATGAAATGAACGGACGTTCAATTTTGATCACTGAACATCGGTATTCTCCGCAATATAACAAGGAGGCATTGAGCGGAAAATATTGCGTCCAGTTTGTTTCTTTTAAAAATGATGAACCAGGTTTGGCTGCGCTACGCTGGTGGCGCGACCGGTGTTTGGAGTGGTGTTATGCCAGATTTGAAGAGGGGAAATTCGGCGATCAAAAATATTTGGATGATTGGATGTCGCGGTTTACTGGGGTGCATGAACTTCAGCATCGAGGAGGTGGAATGGCTGCGTGGAATGTTCAACAATATCATGTGGTAGAAAAAAATGGTAAATTATTCGGCAAAGAAATCACTTCGGGAATGGAATTTCCAGTAGTTTTCTATCATTTTCACTATCTTCGATATTTGAAGTACGAACAGGTTGAATTAGGACGAAGGGTACTCACTGAAAGTGTCTTACGGTTATTATACAAACCGTATCTTCTATCGTTGCAGGATGCAAAGAAGGAAGTGCAGAAAATCGACGCAACGTTCGATCCGCATGGTACAGACAGCGGTGGATTTTCGATGAAGACACCGATCCTTTACCTTTACCGAAAAATGTTCGGTGTTTATCATATTTATCCATTAAGCAAATTTGTGAAGTAACGAACGAACATGGCGTATCTTATTCAATTAAAGACACACTCCGATAAACGCGGCAATCTGACCGTGATAGAAAAGGAAATACCGTTCGAAGTGAAACGGACATTTTATATTTATGGAGTTGATGATTCTGTACGCGGCGGACATCGCCATCATAAAACTTTTCAGGCGTGCATCTGCGTACATGGCAGCTGCGTAGTATCCAATAATGACGGTATCTTAAAACAGGATTTTGTGCTGGATCATCCGAACAAGTGTTTACTTCTTGAACCGCGTGACTGGCATACAATGCACCATTTTACTCCGGATGCCGTTTTCCTGGTATTTGCATCAGAATTGTTTGACCCGAACGATTATATTTACGAACAATACTCATGATCGATTACGAAAACCTTCGCAAAGCAAACGAACCGTTCTTTCAGGATTATCAACAATCGTTCATCAGGTTATTGGAGAGCGGCTGGTTTATTCTGGGAGGTACTGTAAAACAATTCGAAACCGAATTTGCTGCATTTAATGGCAATAAATATTGCATCGGCGTTGCAAACGGTCTAGATGCTCTTATTCTTTGTTTGCGTGCGTTACATATTGAAAAAGGAAGTGAAGTGATCGTTCCTTCCAATACGTACATTGCCACAATTCTTTCGATCCTTCAATGCGACCTTATACCGGTTTTGGTTGAACCGGATATTCGAACGTATAATATTGATCCCAACGAAATAGAAGCTGCGATCACAAAGAAAACAAGGGCAATTATGGTTGTTCATCTGTACGGGAAATCATGTGAAATGGATACTATTGCCGCGATTGCAAAAAAACACAACCTGTCGTTGATTGAGGATTGTGCGCAATCCCACGGAGCAAGGCATAAAGGGAAGATGACGGGTACATTCGGATACGGAGCGTTTAGTTTTTATCCGACGAAAAATCTCGGTTGTCTCGGCGATGGCGGAGCAGTAACGACGGATGATGAAATATTTGCCGGAAAAATCAGAATGCTGAGGAATTACGGATCGGACAAGAAATATTACAATGAAGTTGTCGGTTACAATTCCCGGCTGGATGAGATACAAGCAGGCTTTTTATCAATCAAACTGAAACACTTGCACGAGATCACAGAACACAAACGAACGCTGGCAACACTGTATCATGATGGTCTGAAGAACGAATTTATTAGGCCACAAGTACATCCCGATTATTACGATGTGTTTCACATCTATAACATTCGTCATCCGAAACGGGATGCATTGAAAGAGTATTTGTTGCAGCATGAGATTAAAACAGATATTCATTATCCCGTAGCGCCGCACAAACAAAAAGCGATGTCCGGCGTGCTGTTGAAGCAGAAATTTCCAATTTCAGAGGAGATTCACGCCACAACATTGAGTTTGCCGATTTCGTACTGTCATAGCAAAAGCGATGTTCAACGGGTGATTGACGTGCTGAATAAATTCTGATGATCAGAGTGCGTTCAGAATAGCAGCGAGTTGGCTTGCAATTTCTTCCCTGCTGAATTGTTTCGCAGTTGTTGTGTTAGGAGTGATTGCAGACAGTTGTTGAAATATATCCTGACCTCTGTAATGATATGGTAATAGTATACCGGCATTGGCCTTTTTTAAGATTCCTTCCACTTCTCTATTATCATCGCCGAATGCAATGACCCTGTTTCCGGTACGAATGTATTCGAATAATTTCCCCGGCACGTGACGCTTTTCAGTTGCGCAGACTAAAAGATATTTTGCCTTTATCATTTCCTGAACGACTTCTTGGTACGGCAAAAATCCGACGTAATCAGTGTATGCATCAAGCCCCGAAGATGTTATAGCGCTCTTTATTCCAGGACTCACTGTTCCCACAAAACGAATTCGCAGTTTTTTGCCTCCATCTACTTCTTTCTTAATATTGTTCCACAAGCCTACGGGATTTTGGTAATCAAAAATATTCCCGGCATGGAGTAGTATTTCCTGATCTGCATTGGGTTCACATGGATGTTTCTCGGAAAAATTCTCTTCATTGTATCCCCAATACAACACGTGAGATTTTTTTTCGAGCCAGGGATATTTTTTAATATATTCTTCTTGTGAGCTTTTGGTGACAAAAATAACCTGAGATGCATGCTTCAGTGTGGAGCGTTCAAAATGTGTGTCAAGCGCAATTGTTACAGGATTGCGCTTAAAATTTCTGTAGTAGACAATATCAACCCACGGATCGATTAAGACTGGAATATGGGGAATACCATATTTTTTGCTGAGTTTTTTGCCGATCAAATGAGAACTGTGGGGCGGTCCAATAGAGATAATTGTTTTTGGATTTTGTGATTGAATAAGAGATGTACCGCCTTTCACTGCTGATAAATACCAACCAATTCGTGCATCCGGAACGAAAAGATTCATTCTAATCCAGATGGCAAGACGGTGTTTCCAATCCGTATTACTCATTGATATTGTTTCCGATGCAATCAGAGGAGCATCGGAACGTTTACCGAGAAATTTTCTGTAGTGACCGAACGGTTCGTTGGCTACCGTTTTTGCTACGGTCATGGCTGGATCGATTTCATTCAACAGGCTTGAGTCCGAATGCGAGAAGGAGTCCTCATCAACAGTAAGCACGCAGGGATGCCATCCATTTTTTGGAAGGTGTTTCATAACAAACAACGGCCAGTGCAGTGATGCTTTACCGGAAGGAGGCCAAAAATATGAAATAAAGAGGACGTTGTTCATTCTTTTTTAATGGTTAAGCCACAGATCGGTAATCTTTTCGCCCTTCCATTGCAATCCAAGGAGCAAATCGCACACTTCCCGAACTGCGCCGTGTCCGCCTTCAGCTTTACAAATATAATCGACAACTTTTTTATTGAGCACTGTTGCATTGAAAGGGGCAGCGGCGAAACCTACTTTTTTCAACACAGGAATATCATTAATATCGTCTCCGATAAATGCTACTTCCTGCCAGGAAAGGGAATATTTGTTTATTAGTTCTTCAACGGCGGCGACTTTATTTACCACACCTTGGTACAGATCGGTTACTTTTAATCGTTCCGCGCGCCGTTCTACAATTTTCGTTTTTTCCGTTGTCACAATCGCAACACGGTATCCCGCTTTTTGCATCAGTACGATTCCCATTCCATCACGGATACTAAATTTTTTTAGTTCGATCCCTTCGTCAGAGTAATACGCACCTCCGTCGGTGAGAACGCCGTCCACATCGGATACCAAGATTTTGATTTTTTTTAGTTTTGCAGTAATATTTTTTGTCATCTACCTTTTTCTCTGAATTAATATTCAATAAACTACGAAAATATTTCTTCATCCCAAAACCGATGGTTCTTCTTCTTCAAAATATTATTACATTGTGCCCATGAAAATTGCGATCATATCGGATATTCATAGTAACTTGGAAGCGCTGCAAAGCACACTAACACAGATTGATACACTTGGTGTTACCACCATTTACTGTTTAGGCGACATTGTGGGATATGGAGCAAACCCGAATGAATGTGTAGAAATAATGCGGGAACGGAATATTCCCTGTATAGCTGGAAACCATGATAAGGCGGTAATTAAAGAGATATCTATCGATGATTTTAGTGCGATTGCGAAAGAAGCGGTGCACTGGACTCGTTCGGTTCTTTCGGATGTTAATCGAACGTTTTTAGAAGGTCTTGAGTATCAGATTTTTGCATATAACTCACTCTTTGTGCATAGCTCTCCAGATCTCCCACAAAACTTCCGGTATATATTGTCGCCGGGACACGCGATAGAAAGTTTTAAGCATTTTTTTTTGCCAATATGTTTTATCGGACATACTCACCGTCCGGCGGTTTTTTGCGAAGATGGTTTCTCCAATACTATTTCTCTCGGTAAAAAATTTATTGTGAATGTCGGAAGTATCGGTCAACCAAGAGATGGAGATAGGAGAGGATGTTGTGTTGTCTTTGATACAGACCGATATTCGATCGAGCATCTTCGCATTGAGTACGATGTTGATGTAACCAGGAAGAAGATTATCGAAGCAGGATTGCCACAGAAACTTGGTGACAGGTTATTGGTTGGAATTTAGAAAACAAATGAAAATCCTCAAAGTCATTCGCTCGGGGGATTTCAGATTGTCGTGATTAGGTCCATTACAATATCGATTTAAATTCTTCCGCAAATTTTTTCTTCGATTGCATTCCAAGTAATTTCTTCACAATCTTTCCGTTTTTATCAATATAAAATGTTGTCGGATATCCGCGTAAATCGCCGATAGCCTGTTGCAATTCACCCTCAAAGTCTATTACTACTTGATACGGTACTTTATAAGTGTCTGTGAACTCGGTGACCAGATTCATGGCATCATCGCCAAGGTCTACGGAAATTCCGATAAATATTGCGCCTTGAGTTTTCAGATCATTGTATAATTCAACAAGATCGGGAGTCTCACGTACGCACGGACCACACCACGTTGCCCAAAAATTAATCAATACTGGTTTCCCTTTTGAAAATTCTGAGAACGAAATTTCCTTTCCGGCTTCATTATACCAGGTAAAATTCGGAATACCATCAGTGACAGGTGTCCCCTTCTTTACTAATAGAGAGACATTTCCTTTGTATTCGGAATGTGGGTTTTGAGTGGATTTTTTTTTCGGTTCAATTTTAGCTTGGCACGCCGTAAACGTTACTGCAACTAACAATAGACTCAACAGTTTTATCATTTTAATTCTTTTTCAGTCAATAAAGCGATCATTTCTTCTTTGTCCATTTTGCTTACAGCAGAACAGAGCGTGTTGTTGTATCTCCATAATATCAGCGTTACATTCTCTTCCAAATCCTGCACATACCAGTCTGTTTTTTGTAATTCAGTTTTTACTTCCTCCGGCAGACCGATGATTGTTCCTTCCATCGCTTCATTCATAGATGCCTGGTAGATGTAGATGATATCTTTATTGCCAACCTGGTACACTACATGTGCAAGCTGTACTCCATTAAAGCTTGAAAGCGCCCCTGCGCACGAACTGCATCCTTTCATTTTTGGGACATTAACATCAAATGATACTTCGTTGGCTAGAAATGAACGCACATTGTCTTCAGAACTGACAAGTTGCGGTTTGATTGAACCGCCAATCACCGCCTGATAGTTTTTGAGTGATTGAACGATGATATTCGTCTCTTCCGTCATTCCTCCGTTTGATGGAATAACAAACGAATACACACCCACA
>JALNZH010000070.1 GCA_023229405.1 Bacteroidota bacterium | reverse complement strand
GTTTTTCTCTTTTATGATTTATTTTGGACAAGTATGACATCAAATACAAACTAACAAGTTAAACACGCCTTGGTTTGAATGAGTTATGGAATTTGTAATTTAGAATTTTAAGGACAACGTATGGATGTGATTAAACCTATTTCGACGAAAAGCCCCTGGTCATGGATTCCAACCTTATACTTTGGACAGGGTATTCCGTATGTGGTGGTAATGACGATTTCCGTAATCATGTATAAGAAACTCGGTATTTCTAATACCGATATCGCATACTATACAAGCTGGCTCTATCTGCCCTGGGTGATTAAACCGTTGTGGAGTCCGTTCATCGATATTTTTAAAACGAAACGTTTTTGGATTGTTACTCTGCAGTTGATTATCGGCGCATCTCTTTCTCTGGTGGCATTCACTCTTCCCATGAGTGCGTATTTTCAATGGTCACTTGCGATATTTTGGCTGATGGCATTCAGTTCCGCTACGCACGATATAGCTGCGGATGGATTCTATATGCTTGCGCTTGAACAGCACCAACAGGCGGCATTTGTCGGTGTTCGAAGTACATTCTATAGAATAGCAATGATTACAGGACAAGGCGCGCTGGTGTATTTTGCAGGGTATCTCGAAACGCATTCGGCATCAATCGCATCGGCATGGTCAGTTACATTTTTTATTCTTTCCGGTATGTTTATTTCCATCGCAATTTATCACCGGTTCATTCTGCCGTATCCTGCCAGCGATCATTCGGTTGTTGAAGAAGCTTCGGCGTCCTCTGTGTTGAAGGAATTTTTTCGAACGTTCGGATCATTTTTCAAAAAGAAAGAGATTGTTATCGTTCTCAGTTTCTTGCTTTTTTATCGTTTTGCTGAAGCGCAGCTTGTTAAACTGGTGACGCCGTTTTTGTTGGATCCTCGGGCCGAAGGAGGACTTGGGCTGACGACGAGTGATGTTGGAATTGCGTACGGCACAGTCGGCGTATTTTGTTTAACACTTGGCGGATTGTTGGGAGGATACGTCATCTCGCGAAAAGGATTGCGGTTCTGGTTGTGGATTATGGTTTTTGCCATTCATCTTCCCGATGCAATGTTTGTCTATTTGTCCTACGTTCTGCCGGAGAATTTTCTACTCATCTGTGCGGCCATCGGCGTTGAACAATTCGGTTATGGATTCGGATTCACAGCGTATATGTTATACATGGTGATGATTTCAGATGGTCCATATAAAACAGCACATTATGCAATATGCACCGGATTTATGGCGTTGGGGATGATGATTCCAGGAATGTTCAGTGGTGCGCTGCAGGATGCAATTGGGTATCAACACTTTTTCCTGTGGGTGATGGCATCAACAATTCCAGGATTTGTTGTGGCAATACTGGTAAAGATCGATCCCGAATTTGGGAAAAAGAAAGCAGTATAAATAACTACGACTATGAAACACAGACAATATATTATTGGAATGGATGGCGGCGGCACGAAGACACACGCGGTCATCACCGATCAACAGGGAGCTTTTTTGGCGGAACACTTTGCCGGTCCCTCCAATTTCCAAATAATCGGAATTGAGAAAGCGGCGGAAACAATTTTTACTTTGGTGGAATTGTGCTGCGAAACGGTCGATTGCAGGACGCAGGATGTCGCCGCCATAGTCTGCGGATTGACCGGTGCCGGAAGAGCAGGTGATCAAAAACAGATGCTAGATGGATTGAAGAAATTTGCCCGGGCAAAAAAGCATCCGTTAAAAAAAGTGATTGTTGAAAGTGATGCCCGCATTGCGCTGGAAGGAGCATTGAACGGCGGTGCGGGAATTATTCTGATTGCCGGGACCGGTTCGATCGCTTTCGGAAAGGACGCAAAAGGAAATATACACCGCGTCGGCGGATGGGGAAGAATTCTCGGCGATGAAGGGAGCGGATATTATCTTGGACGGTTAGGGCTGACGGCAATCACGCGGCATATTGACGGTCGTGGCGAAAAGACAAAGTTAACAGCTATGGCAACCAAAATGTTTGGGCTTTCGGATCAAACGGCGATCATCAATGCCGTTTATAAAGAAAATTTTGATGTTGCTTCGATTGCTCCGTTGGTAATCACAGCAGCGGAAAGAAGGGACGTTGTCTGCCAAGGGATCATCGAGAACGCGGTTATAGAACTTGCATGGCATGTGCAGGTTGCGGCGGAAAAAATATCGACGGGTTCCACAAAAAAAGTGAAAGAAAAAATCCATGTGTCCTTTATCGGCGGATTACTCTCGAACGATACCTTAGTATCCCGATTACTAAAACAATATCTTGAGGTTCATTTTCCCGTCATCGAGATCATCCCTCCGATATCCTCGCCCGCATTTGGCGCAGTCGTGATGGGGCGGTCGCAATTAACTTGACCATGAAACAATTAGTTGTGTTCAGTGTTGCATTGCTTGTTCTCAGTTGTTCAGCACCGAAGGGAACCGAGTTTCGGTCGCATGATTCTATTTTCAATCGACCGTACATCAGTCCGTCTCCTGTTGGTTGGGTTGAAGCAACGTTGCAGTCGATGACGCTTCGGGAAAAAGCGGCCCAGCTATTTATCATCTGGACGCGGGCAGGATATTATCCCAACGACGCAAAAGTATGGCAGGAGAATATCCGTTTTGCACAAGAGATAGGCGTTGGGGGATTTTATTTTTCGCATGGATCGGCGTATGGATTTCCGGTGAATGCGAATAAACTTCAGCGTGCATCAAAACTTCCGCTGTTAATGACGGTGGATTTTGAATGGGGAGCTGGAATGCGAATTCAAGAAGCGACGACTTTTCCCCGCGCGATGGCGCTTGGTGCAACGCGTGATACAAATCTCGCCTATGCTGCGGGACGCGCGATAGCGCGGGAAGCACGGGCACTCGGCGTTCATCAAATCTATTCTCCGGTTGTCGATATCAACAACAATCCGAAGAATCCGATTATCAATACCCGCTCGTTCGGAGAATCCCCGGAACTGGTTGCCGCATTCGCCCGTTCGTTTATCCGCGGCAGTCAGGATGAACGGATTATTGCCACGGTTAAACACTTTCCCGGACACGGCGACACCGAAGTTGATACGCACCTTGATCTTCCAACCGTTCATTTTTCTCGTAATCGGTTCGATTCACTGGAACTTGCACCATTTAAGGATGCCATCGCCAACGGAGTGATGTCAGTAATGATCGGGCATATCCATGCCAGTGCATTCGACGAATCGGATTCCATTCCTTCCACGGCCTCCGTTAAGGTTACAACGGGATTACTGCGCAACGAATTGAAGTTCGACGGAATGATTGTTACCGATGCTCTTGCGATGAAGGGGATTTCAAAAATTTATTCTCCCGGAGAAGCGGCAAAACGGGCATTCATGGCCGGTTCGGATGTATTATTGATGTCTCCCGATACGGATGCCGGAATCGATTCGATTGTTTCCGCAGTCAAACGGGGAGAGATCAGCATGGAACGGCTTGATCATTCCGTACGAAAAATGTTGACGTATAAACAATGGTGCGGACTTGATACAAACCGGTTTGTGAATGTGAATGCCGTTGCAGGAGTTGTAGCAATCGGTGAGCATCATGCTCTTGCGAAAACTATCGCTCGCAATTCGATTACGGTGCTGGGAAATGAACGCAATATTCTGCCGTTGAGAAATCTGAACGGAAAAAAAATAATCGATATAGTATTTTCAGATACGGAAGATCCGGATACGGCGGATGACCTCCATGACGAACTCTTCAAACGGAAACGGATGGAATTGATCCGCATCGATCCGCGGAGTAATCAGATGGAGTTCGACGATTTGGAGAAAAAAATACAATCAGCTGATTTGCTCATCTGTCAGTTTATGTTTTTTACCCGACCCGAAGCGATGACTGGTTTACTGCCGAAAAAAATTGCGGAAACAATGAACGCGATTGTCGCAATGAATAAGCCGGTCATCGCAATTTCTATGGGAAATCCATATATCATCACAGAAGTTCCGACACCCGAAGCGTATGTCGTAACGTATGGAACCGCCAGAGCCTCACTCGATGCTGCAGCGGAAGTGATCTTTGGTGAACAGCCGGCGGTTGCGAAACTCCCGATCACTATTCCCGGAAAATATCGATTCGGCGATGGGGCGGACTATGGTTCGATCGTGTTGCGCAGCGGTACGCCGAGCCAGGCCGGATTTGATCCGGATTCTTTAGCGAAAGTTGATGCAGTTATCGAAAATGCAATTGAGGATTCCGCATTCCCCGGAGCTGTGCTTCTTGTCGCAAAAAATGGCATCATTGCTCATGAAAAAGGATACGGTCATTTCACCTATGATCCGTCCTCCGAACGGATGACGACCGATGCGATTTTCGATCTTGCGTCGGTAACAAAAGTGATTGCAACTACTAGTGCCGTAATGAAGCTTGTGGATGAGAAGAAAATTTCGCTTGATGATCCGGTCGTAAAATATTTTCCTGCGTTCGGTCAGAATGGAAAAGAGAAAATCACTATCTATAATTTGCTTGTTCATAACAGCGGGCTTCAGGCTTGGAGAAAATATTATGAGTTCTGCGATTCGCCGCAGTGCGTATTAGATTCTATTTTTGTGGCCCCGCTCGTGTACCAAACCGGGGACTCGACGATCTACAGTGATATGGGGTTGATCACCACGGGTAAGATCATTGAAAAAGTAACCGGTACATCACTTGCCAACTATGTTGATTCAATTTTTCTTAAACCGATGGGTATGAAGAATACCATGTTCAATCCCCCCGCGGCGTTCTGGAATCGACTGGTGCCGACAGAAATCGATTCTTTTTGGAAAAAAACTTACGCTCCCGTCCGCGGCAGAGTTCACGATGAAAATGCCGCCACACTCGGCGGCATTTCGGGTCACGCAGGACTTTTCTCCACCGCATCGGATCTCGCAAAAATTCTTCAAATGGAATTAAATTACGGAATGTATAACGGGAAACGATATCTTGATTCGGCAACGATCGCATTATTTACCAAACAGCAAAATATGCGAAGCAGCCGCGGAATCGGCTGGGATACACGTTCGTCCGGTCGCTCGTTTTCAGGTCAGTTCACCTCTCTGCGCACCTTCCTGCATACCGGATTCACCGGAACATCTGTTGTTGTTGATCCAGAGAAGAATGTCATCATAATTTTTTTGACCAATCGTGTTTATCCAACGCGGAATGTATTAAAGATTTCCCGCGTGCGTCCGTTGGTGCACGATGCAGTTCTTGGTGCGATTCGGTAAAAGTACTAATACAGATATCACAGGTATTCTTGAACATCGTTGTTGGAAATTTACAAGATGGATAACTGCAGGAAACACATAGGCATGTTGGTTATTAATGGTTGCAATTCCATTAACAATCTTCAATGAATATCGTTCTCCTCTTCTTTACCCTCGATTCTCTCTCTTTCTTTTCTTACTTTTTCACACAAAACAATTCATCACATCGGAGCGTCAATGAAAAAGATCATTCTTTGTTTGTTCATCGTTCTCACGATTGCTTTTTCGCAAAAATCTGATACGCTACAGTCTTCGTTGCTCAACGGATTAAAATTTCGTTCCATTGGCCCTGCCATCGTCGGCGGAAGAGTGATTGCCTTTGCCGTTCATCCACAGAATAGAAGCACATTTTATGTCGGCGTAGCATCCAGCGGTGTTTGGAAAACAACGAACGGTGGTACGACATGGGAATGTGTGTTTGAAAACGAAGGTTCGTATTCCATCGGCAGTGTTGTTCTAAATCCATCTAATCCTCATGAAGTATGGGTAGGCACTGGAGAATTGAACAGTCAGCGGAGCGTTGGATATGGAGATGGTCTCTATCGATCTGAAGACGGCGGCAAATCGTGGAAAAAAATGGGACTGGAAAAGGCCGAACATATTTCAGCAATTGTTTTCGATCCGCGCAATAGCAGAACTATGTATATAGCTGCGCAAGGTCCGCTCTGGAAGGAAGGGGGCGACCGTGGATTGTATAAATCGACGGATGGCGGTACAACATGGAAGAATCTGCTTAAACCAAGCGAACATACAGGTGTAAGCGATATCGTTATCGATCCGCGTGAACCAGATGTTCTCTATGCTTCAACGTATCAACGCCGCAGGCATTTCTGGTCGATGATCGATGGCGGACCGGAAGGTTCAATTCAGAAATCTACCGACGGCGGAGCAACATGGAAAAAACTCTCCAGCGGTTTGCCTGTCGGTGATCTGGGACGCATCGGTTTGGCAATTTCGCCGGTACATCCGGATGTGTTGTTTGCATATATCGAAGCGCAAGGAGAAGGGAACGGAATTTACCGGTCATTGGACCGCGGCGCGACGTGGGAAAAACGAAATTCCTACATTGATGTGCCAATGTATTACGGGAAAATTTATTGTGATCCGGTTGATGTAGAAAGAATTTATGCGACCGGAACGATTATGTATTATTCTGATGATGCTGGAAAAACGCTATCACGGCTGGGTGAAAAAAGCGTTCATGTCGATTATCACGCACTCTGGGTCGATCCAAAAGATCCGTCGTATATGCTGCTTGGTACAGACGGCGGATTGTATGAATCACTGGACAGGAATGCTACATGGCGCTTCATCAACAATATGTCGACCGTACAATTCTACCGCGTTGCCCTCGATAATGCAGAACCGTTTTACAATATCTATGGTGGTACGCAGGACAACGCCACCATTGGCGGTCCGTCGCGAACAATCAGTAAATACGGCATTCATAATTTTGATTGGTTCGTCACCATCGGCGGGGACGGTTTTAAATCACAGATCGATCCGACCGATCCGAACATCGTCTATTCACAATATCAGTACGGCGGTCTTGCCCGGTTCGATAAAAAAACCAGCGAAGGATTATGGATACAACCGATCGAAGAAAATGGCGAACCAGGTCTTCGTTGGAATTGGGACTCGCCGTTGTTGATCTCTCCACATTCCGCTTCGCGGCTATATTTCGGAGCGAATAAATTATTCCGCAGCGAAGACCGGGGTGCATCGTGGAAGGCGGTCAGCGGCGATCTTTCAAGGCAGAAGGATCGTAATGCTATTCCAATGATGGGAAAATTGTGGAGTATCGATGCTATCAACCGGCACGGAAATACTGCTGCGTGGGGAAATCTGTCGCAGATTTCTGAGTCTCCGAAAAAGGAACACCTAGTATATATCGGCACAGATGACGGGCTGATCCAGATAACAGACGACGGTGGTGCAAGCTGGCGCAAGAGCGAAAAAATATCCGGCGTTCCGGAATTAGCATATGTTTCTGTCGTCTCGGCTTCACAGCATAATGAAACTGTCGTATATGCGGCATTTGATAATCACCAACAGGGAGATTTTAAGCCATACCTTTTGAAAAGCGAGGACAAAGGGAAATCATGGAAAATAATTTCTAATAATCTCCCTTCCAACGGATCGGTGAAATCATTCGCGGAAGATCATATTGATCCGAATCTGCTCTTCGTCGGAACAGAATTCGGTCTGTATGTATCGAATTCCGCCGGAAAGATCTGGACACAACTGAAGTCCGGTTTGCCCACAATCGCCGTTCGGGACATGGAGATTCAGCGTCGGGAGAACGATCTGGTGATCGCGACATTTGGTCGAGGATTCTATATCCTTGATGATTATTCTCCGCTGCGAAATGTCAATCAGGATGTGTTGAAAAAAGAAGCGAATCTCTTTCCGGTGAAAGACGCATTAATGTTTGTGGAGAAAGATCCGTTTACCGGGGATGATCAAGGATGGCAGGGAGATAATTTCTATCATGCCGGCAATCCCCCCTACGGCGCAACATTCACCTATTATCTTAAAGAAGCATATAAAACTAAAAAGCAGTTCCGTAAAGAGTCCGAAAAGGAATCGGAGAAAAAGAAATCCGATATAAAAATACCGACAATTGAAGAATCGCGCGCTGAGGTGGATGAAGAAGCGCCGGCAATTCTTCTTACTGTAAAAGATGCTGCCGGTGTTGTCGTCCGGAAACTAAAAGGAGAAAATGCCGAAGGAATAAATCGAATCACCTGGGATTTGCGGTATGCCTCGCTTGATCCTGTAACAAGTTCTTCTGCCGTTGACGGAAAAAATTCAGGCTGGTTTGTGATGCCGGGATCGTATTCGGTGTCGATGTCCAAACGGATCGATGGTGTAGAAACAGTGATCGCCGATCCGGTGAAATTTATCTGCAAACCGCTCGGCGCGCCGGCGATACCGACAAAAAATCGTGAAGCATTAATTGCTTTCCAGAAAAAAGGAGCGCAACTGCAGAGAGTTGTTTATGCCACCAACAATTATTTGAATGATCTCCGTTCCAAAATTGCAGCGATCAAAGCGGCGCTGATGCAATCGCACAGTGATGCAGGCGGTACATATAATTCAGTACGGGATATTGAAATACGTCTGTTGCAGATCAAACGTTCCTTTTCCGGAGATGAAGTTGTTTCTGGTCGGAATGATATTGCATCGCCGGGCATTTTAACCCGATTAAACACTGTGACTGAAAGTTTTTATTCTTCGTTTGCCGATGTAACTGAAACGCAAAAAAAGGCGTATCAGATTGCTGTTGATCAATTCGACCGTGAATATATGCAGATAAAAGCGATATCGGAACAGGAACTGCCCGCACTATATCGTCTGCTGGAAATAGCGCCGTCTCCTGTTGTTCCGGGCAGACTGCCTGATTGGAAAAAAGAGTAAATAATCCCGCCATTATGCTGTCATACCATCCGGATCGGCATGATCCGGATGGTGGCTGCCTGAAAATTCCAGTTTTTTCCCCGCTGAAAAAATCGTATCTTTGGCCACAAAATTTTTTCAATGAATTGTCTTCCTCGCGCTTCCGGCGTTGAGGATGTTTGTCAGTGCAAGGAGTTCGTATGCCTACTAAATTTAAGAATGAAACATTCACCGATTTTACCAAACCCGTCAATAAAAAAGGGATGGAAAAAGCCCTTGCTAAAGTCCGAGCAGAATTAGGAAAGGAACATCCCATTGTGATCGGTGGCGAAAAGATCATAATGCCGGAAAAACTGTTTTCGTATAATCCATCAATACCGAGTGAAGTGATCGGAATTTTTCAAAAGGCAAATATTGATCTTGCCGAAAAAGCGGTCGAATCGGCTGCCTCCACATTTGAATCCTGGAAGAATATACTTGCAAAAAAACGGGCGGAGTATCTTTTTAAAGCGGCATCGCTCATGCGTAAACGCAAGTTCGAATTTTCCGCTCTACTAACATATGAAGTGGGAAAATCATGGGCAGAGGCGGATGCTGATACGGCGGAAGCGATCGATTTTCTGGAATTTTACGGACGCGAAATGTTGCGTCTTGCCGCGCCGCAGCCGTTGACGAAAACAGCCGGTGAAAAAAATGAACTGCGGTATATTCCGCTCGGTGTTGGCGTCTGTGTTCCTCCGTGGAATTTTGCTTTGGCCATTATGGTCGGTATGACATCGGCAGCTGTTGTTGCCGGTAACACAGTTGTTTTAAAACCTTCTTCTGATTCCCCGGCTATCGGATATAAATTCTTCCAATTGATGGAAGAAGCGGGTCTTCCCAAAGGAGTAATCAATTTTATTACCGGTCCTGGCGGTGCTGTGGGCGATACAATGGTCGCACATCCGAAAACCAGATTTATCTCTTTCACCGGTTCGAAAGAAGTCGGAATTCACATTAATGAACTTGCGGCGAAAGTTGTGCCGGGACAAATTTGGCTGAAACGCGTCATCGCGGAAATGGGCGGAAAAGATTCTATCATTATCGATCATGAGACAGATCTTGATGCAGCAGCACAGGCAACGGTGGCATCCGCATTCGGATACCAAGGACAAAAATGTTCTGCGGCATCGCGTGCGATCGTTGTAGCGTCTGTCTATGATAAGTTCGTAGGGAAAGTTGCTGAGAGGACGAAAAAACTGACGGTTGGTCTCCCGGAAGATCCGGCATCTTATATGGGGCCGGTGGTAAACAAAGGTTCGATGCAAAAGATTATGCAGTATATCGCTACTGCAGTGAAAGAAGGGGGAAAGATTGTTGCGGGAGGTAAACATTATGATATGGAAGGGTATTTTGTTGAACCGACAGTGATTGCCGATGTTGAACCGATGGCAACCATATCACAAGAAGAGATATTTGGTCCGGTGCTTGCAATCATCAAGGCAAAAGATTTCGATCATGCGCTGGAAATTGCCAACAATACGGAATTCGGTCTGACTGGCGGCGTATGGACAAAAAACAAAAAGAAACAGGAAAAAGCGAAAAACGAATTTCATGCAGGGAATTTTTACATCAATCGAAAGATCACCGGTGCACTTGTCGGTGTGCATCCGTTCGGCGGATTTAATTTGAGCGGCACTGATTCTAAAGCGGGTGGACGGGATTATCTGCTGCTGTTTACACAGGCAAAAGTGATTTCGCAGAAAATTAAATAATTTCTATCGTCTTGCTGACGGATGTCAGCATCTTCCTATTATTTCAGATTCCGACATTCGTTGGAATGACGTAACAACACAAAGGAGCTCTAATGAAAATTCACGAATATCAGGGCAAAGATATACTCAGAAAATTCGGTGTGCCGGTTCCGCGCGGCGAAGTGGCATTCTCTGTGGATGAAGCGGTGAACGCAGCGAAACGTCTTGGCGGTAGTGTGTGGGTAGTGAAAGCACAGATTCACGCCGGCGGACGAGGCAAAGGGGGCGGAGTGAAGGTGGCGAAAAGCCTTGATGAAGTAAAACAATACGCAAAACAGATTCTCGGTATGACGTTGGTGACGCACCAGACTGGTCCAGAAGGGCGTTTGGTGAAACGTCTGCTTATTGAAGAAGGAGCAAACATCGATAAAGAAATGTATGTCGGTATCACTCTCGATCGTGCACAAGCCAAAAATGTAATGATGGTTTCCACCGAAGGTGGAATGGAAATTGAAAAAGTGGCGGAAGAACATCCAGAGAAGATCGTTAAGGAAGCGATCGAACCGTCTGTCGGATTTCAGTCGTTCCAAGCCCGCAAACTTGCATTCGCTCTCGGATTAAGCGGCGACGCATTCAAGAATGCGGTGAAGTTTCTTACCTCATTGTACAAAGCCTATGAAGCGACCGATGCGTCACTGTTCGAAATTAATCCACTAGTAATCACGAAAGAAGGAAATGTGATTGCACTCGATGCAAAAGTGAACATCGACGATAACGCGCTTTACCGTCATCCCGAGTTCGCCGAATTGCGCGATCTAGATGAGGAAGACTCGTTGGAAGTGGAAGCATCTAAATCCAACCTGAATTACATTAAGCTGGACGGTAACGTCGGTTGTATGGTGAACGGCGCCGGTCTTGCGATGGCAACGATGGATATTATTAAATTAGCAGGTGGCGAACCGGCAAACTTTTTGGATGTCGGCGGCGGAGCAAACGCAACGACGGTGGCGAGTGGTTTTAAGATCATACTGTCGGACAAACATGTGAAAGCTATCTTGATCAATATCTTTGGCGGTATCGTGCGCTGCGATCGTGTGGCGAATGGTGTTGTTGAAGCGGCAAAGGTTGTTGATGTGAAAATTCCGATTGTTATCCGCCTTGCGGGCACGAATGCCGATATTGCAGCGGATATTTTGAGGAATTCCGGCATGAGTTTCCTCGTCGCGGAGAATCTGAAAGATGCTGCTGATAAAGTGACAAAAGCATTGGCAGCGTAGTATAGTTGTTTAGAGAGTTTCATTTTTTTGCATTTTAATCAATCTACTGCGATGTCTTTTATTCCGGGCGTCCGTTTCGGCAGAGAGGAAGTCGAAGTTTGATTTTTTGAATGATGTCATGCTTCGGCTTTCGTCACTCTTTTCGACGTTGCTGAGGATGACATTTCTATTATTATAGTTGGGAATAATTTTCGGAATGTCTGTATACGAAAAATATGAAGCGGTGATCGGACTGGAAGTTCATGCACAACTCTCCACAAAATCCAAAATCTTTTGCGGATGTTCGACTGCCTTTGGCAGTGCGCCGAACTCGAATGTTTGTCCTGTCTGCCTCGGCATGCCGGGCGTTTTGCCGGTGCTGAACAAACAGGTGGTGGATTTCGCCATCCGTTTGGGACTTGCGACGAATTGCAGCATCACCCATCGCTCAATCTTTGCCAGAAAAAACTATTTCTATCCCGATCTTCCAAAGGGTTACCAGATTTCACAATACGAGGAGCCGATCTGTCAAAAGGGCTATGTTGATATTGAATTGGATGGTGGTAATGTGAAACGGATTGGCATTACGCGCATTCATATGGAAGAGGACGCAGGGAAATCGATCCACGATTTGGACATGGACACGTTGGTCGATGTGAACCGCTGCGGTACTCCGCTGTTGGAGATTGTCAGCGAGCCAGATATGCGTTCCGCAGTCGAAGCAACACGGTACCTTACTTCGATCTGGAAAACGGTAAAATATCTCGGCATTTGCGACGGGAATATGGAGGAGGGGAGTTTTCGGTGCGATGCGAACGTTTCTGTCCGCATAATAGGTGCATCGGCATTCGGCACAAAAGCGGAATTGAAAAACATGAATTCTTTCCGGAATGTGGAGCGGGCGATTGACTATGAGATTAAACGACAGATCGATCTGATTGAAGAGGGCGGCACGGTAGTGCAGCAAACGCTGCTTTGGAATGCCGATAAGAATATTGCCACGCCGATGCGTAGTAAAGAAGAAGCGCATGACTACCGTTATTTCCCTGATCCCGATCTTGTTCCGGTGGTTGTCGATGAAGCGTGGATAGCTTCCATACAAGCACTGCTACCTGAACTCCCCAATGCGCGCCGCAAACGGTTTTCCGATCTCTACAAGCTTCCCGCGTATGATGCGGATGTGCTGACTCAAGAACGTGAATTGGCGGATTATTTCGAGTTGGCTGTTGCTGTACTTGGAAAGAAGAATGATGAAAATATCAAATCCGTCAGCAACTGGGTGATGACCGATGTACTGCGGGTGATGAACGAAGTAAAGATTCCGATGACGGACTTCCCGGTATTGCCGGAACATCTCGGTGCTATGGTAAACTTGATTGCGGACGGAACGATTAGCGGAAAAATTGCAAAAGATGTTTTTGCCGAAATGCTTGTGACGAAAGAGTCTCCGAAAAGTGTTGTGGAACGAAAAGGACTGGTGCAGATTTCGGATACCGGAGCGATTGAAAAAGAAATTGAGACGATCCTGACTGCGTTTCCGAATGAGATCGCCCGGTTTCGCAGTGGTGAGACCAAACTGATGGGATTTTTTGTTGGTGAAACGATGAAGGTGATGAGGGGAAAAGGAAACCCTAAGCTGATCAATGAGGTACTCAAGAAAAAATTAACTGGAGCGTAGGTGAAAAATAATGCGCATACACGTTATCCAAATTTCAATTACTTACTCACGTTACGCAAAACAAGAAAAACGGTCATGGTGAGCAAGGCGCAGGCTAAGATAGTTACGTCATCCTTCTGCCGAAGGCATCCCTATCGGGAGACGCATCCTTTCCCGCAGGGATTCCTTC
>JALNZH010000069.1 GCA_023229405.1 Bacteroidota bacterium | reverse complement strand
CGGAAGGGAAAACTGCTTGTCGACAACCGGCCGTCCTACACCGTCATGTTAACGCCAGTCGACTTCAATAAGAATCAGCTGCCGCTCCTCTCCTCCATTCTTTCTATGACCGAAGCATCAGTGTTGGACATGATTAAACGCGGAAGAAAATATAATGCATTTATTCCCACGCGCATTAAACGGGACATCTCGTTCGCCGAACTTTCCATGCTAGAAGAACACAAAGACAAACTGTATGGCGTGGAAATCCAGATGGAATCCAAACGGCATTATCCGACCGATGCTCGCGGCAGCCACTTGTTTGGATATGCGAAAGAAATTTCGGATGCACAGCTGGAAAAACAAAAACTGGATTATCAACCGGGCGATATTATCGGCAGCAGCGGAATTGAAGCAAAGTATGAACAATTCCTCCGCGGCATGAAGGGATACGAATTTATCTCGCAAAACGCCAAAGGGCAGATTATTGGAACGTTCGATAACGGTAAACATGATATTCCTCCGGTAGACGGATTAGATCTTCACCTTGCTATTGACGGCGACGTTCAAGCGCTGGCGGAATCGCTTCTGGCAGACAAACGCGGCGCAGTCGTTGCGATCGATCCCCGCAACGGAGGCATCATCGCGTTGGTAAGCAAACCGGACTATGATCTATCACTGCTGAGCGGAACTACTCCGCCTGACGTATGGCGCGCACTCAACAACGACGAAGGAATTCCGCTCTACAATCGCGCGACACTAACGCGATATCCTCCCGGATCGACATTTAAAATGCTGCTGGCATTGACGGCGCTGGAAAAAAAAGTAATCGACGAAAATTGGAGTATCACGTGCAGCGGTGCTTATCGCTATGGAAATAAAGTATTCAAATGTGAACATGTTCACGGTAAGGTTTCTGTGGTGGACGCGATTCACAGGTCGTGCAATGTTTTTTTCTATCAACTAATGTTGAAGGTCGGTCTGGACGAATGGAGCGCGATGGGAAAACAATTCGGCTTCGGCAGTCAGACGAAAGTGGACATCACTGAAGAAAATTCCGGTTTGATGCCTGACCGGAACTATTATGACCGCATCCACGGTAAAGGGAAATGGACACAGGGATATCTTATTAGCCTCGGAATCGGCCAGGGTGAAGTGGGGGTTACACCGTTGCAAATGGCAAATTATTCCGCTATTCTCGCGAATAAAGGAAAATTTTTCCAACCGCATGCGGTGAATACAATAGTGGACAAAAGTACGAAACAGGTTCACCGGGCGCATGTTGATCTGCGTGAAATTGCACTCTCGGAAAAAACCTGGACGCTCGTCCGCGAAGGAATGCGCCGTGTTGTGATGGAACCCGGTGGAACAGGACGCGCAGCAAAAGTACCGGGAATTGAAGTCGCGGGCAAAACTGGAACAGCACAGAATCCTCACGGAAAATCGCACGCATGGTTTATGGGATTTGCACCGTTCGATGATCCGAAAATTGCCATTTGTGTGATGGTGGAAAATGTCGGCTATGGCGGAGCGTTCGCCGCCCCGATCGCAGGATTGTGCATAGAGGAATTTCTATACGGGGAAATTATCCGGTACGGAAAACAACCGCTGCCGATGGAACCGAATGAACCGGATGAAGAGTCCGTGGCAGAAAATTAATTTTATATTTTAAAACAGATTAGAACAGATGTTCACCCTCTGCAAGATGTTGCCACACCAGAATCTTTCGACGCGGCATTCATGAAATTACGGTCTTGCTCGGAAAAAAAATAATGGCAGCATCGAATCGAAGGATGAACGATCGTTTCATAATTATGTTTTTAGATGTACCTTAACATCACATGAACTCATTCTTTAAAGAATATTTTGATCGAACAATCTTCCTTTGCGTTGTAGTGCTCTCCGCAGTTGGATTACTCTCCATTTACAGCGCAACGTACGATGCGTATGAAGGGCGGGATTTTTTCCGGCAGTTATTATGGTTCGGTGTCGGTTTTACCTCCATGCTGACCATGATCGTTCTGCCGTTGCGTTGGCTGCAACGAAATGCGCTGAGAATTTTCTTTGCATCGCTGGGATTGCTGATATTGGTACTGATTGTCGGAAAACGGGTGTACGGATCGCAAAGCTGGCTGGGATTCGCAGGTCTCGGTATTCAACCTTCCGAGTTCGTAAAAATTACCACCATGCTTGCTCTCGCGTCGTACCTCAGCCAAAGCGATGTGAAAGCAACAAATCTGAAAGATCTCGTTAAAACCAGTGCAATCGTCATGCTACCCATCGGACTGATTATGCTGCAGCCGGACTTCGGCACATCGCTAACGTTTCTGGCGATGTTCATTCCGGTACTTTATTGGGCAGGCGCATCAAAATTTCTCATCATCATTATTATTGCTCCGGCATTTGTTGCTGCGGCATCCATTTTCGGCACTACTCCGTTTCTGATCGTCCTCTTACTGCTGGGCATCGGACTGTACATGCTGCGTGCAGAGAACCAGTTTTTAGCAACGCTGGTGTTCGGAGTAAATGTTGTTATAGGTTTCTTCGTTCAGATAATGTACGATAAGCTTCCGCTGTATCAACAAAAACGTATTGCAACATTTCTTGATCCTAATAATGATCCTCTCGGCGCAGGCTACAATGTGATTCAGGCAAAAGTGGCGATCGGTTCCGGTGGATTGTGGGGAAAAGGATTTATGCGGGGAACGCAGACGCAACTCAGTTTTATTCCAAAACAGTGGACCGATTTTATTTTTTGTGTTCCGGGGGAAGAATTCGGCTTTCTCGGCGGCATTGTCGTGCTTGGATTGTTCGCCATTCTGCTCTTTCATGGAGTCCGCCTTGCATCCATCGCAAAAAATAGGTTCGGATCACTGTTGGCAATCGGCTTCACCTCGCTCTTCGCATTTCACGTGTTCGTCAACATTGGCATGTCGGTTGGACTGATGCCGGTGATCGGTATACCGCTTCCGTTTCTCAGTTACGGCGGTTCTTCTTTGGTTTCGTACATGATGGTGGCGGGGTTGATGATGAATGTGTACGCCAACCGCAAAGAATATTAGAGGACATCTCAAAAAGCTTACTGTCACCCCGTCCCAAAGGATCTCTTCGGAAAATGTTTCTATCGGGAATCCAATAAAATGAATTCCAAAAAAAAATGCCCACCCGGTTCCGTTATCATCACATAGGCGTTACAGAGAAACCTACCGCTTGAACTTGCCTTTCATATTTTCTACTTTGAGCAGTGCCCGTAGATGATCGTGCTGTCTTTCTACCCGGAGTTTGATCAACCATCCACAACTTAATCATAATTAGTCTATGCATCGGATCAATAGTACTCTTCTTGTCATTTGTATGTTGACGTTCGGTATTCGCACTTCTTCTGCAGCTGCATCCCAAGGCTTGTTGGATAAGATTGATTCGGTAAAACAGTCACTGTCCGGTGTTTCCGATTCGAATAGCCGCATCGATCTGATGTGCGAACTCGCAGACCTTTATTACACTGTGAATCCGGACAGCGGTCTGATCTATGGAAACGCCGCATTATCCCAGGCATATACAAATGAATATCTGCGTGGAAAAATTAACGCTCATGACCGTCTTGGATTTTTATATCAAACACTCGGAAAATTCGAACAGGCATCCGAACATTTGTCCTACGCACTTCAGCTTTCCGAACATTCAGCCGACAGTATCAAAACCATCGACATTTTGAATCATTTGGGTTCGATGAATTATAATCAAAATACCGAACATGCATTGACGTATTATCTACGTGCTCTACAACTGAGTGAACGGGTAAACGATAATCGGCGAATTGCAAGCAGTTACAACCATATCGGCTTGATTTATATGCAACAAAGGAATTACGGAAAAGCGTTGGAACACAACCTGAAATCGCTTCAGGCGTGGAGACAAATCGATTCCATGAAAACTACGGGCGTGTTGAGCGACATCGGAAATATTTATTACCGTCTGCTCGATTACTCCACCGCTCTGTCATATTATGTACGGGCTTACGAGATTGCGGAAAAGAACTCAGATTATCTTGCATTGGGATATACTCTCGCGAACTCCGGCCTTGTCATGATGAAACAAGATATGATGCCGGAAGCCATTCAAAAACTCCAGGAATCACTGAAGTACCGCCAGTTGCTGGATAATAAAGAAGGGATTAGCAACAGTTTGGCTTTGATCGCCCGATGGTATTTACTGCAACGCAACTATTCCGAGGCTTATTCCTATGCCAAACAAAACATGGAACTTGCAAAAGTTATCAGGGTGAAAAATTCGGTCAACGATGCCTATCAGATTATCGTTGATGTTTTAACAGCCCAGAAGCAATATTCAAAAGCGCTGCAATATAAAAATGAATGGGTCGCCTATTCGGACAGTGTAACGGAAAATGACAATGCCGCAATGCTTGCACGGCTTGAAGTGCTGTACGAAACGGAAACGAAAGAAACTGAAAATATGCTCCTGAAGGAACAACAGGAAAAAACAGAAGCCATTCTTCAGCAACAGATCGTCATCACAATCTCCGTTGCCATACTGCTACTGCTAAGTAGCATCGGATTATTTTTGCTGTACCGGTCCAATAAACAGAAACAAGAGATCAATAAAACACTGCATGCTCAAAAAGAGATCATCGAACAACAAAATCACCAGCTGGAAATACTCAACGGTGTGAAAGACAAACTCTTTTCCATTATGACCCATGATCTGCGCGGTCCTGTTGCTTCTTTGAAAATGTTCATTTCCTATCTGCGCGATGAAGAACTGGATCAACAGGTAATTAAGGAATATACACATCAATCATACGCAACCATCGATCAGATCACCGATCTGATTGAGAACGTGCTGCAGTGGTCGAAAAGCCAATGGAAAGGATTGAATGCCGAACCGACGCAGATTAACCTTCACCAAATAGCGAAGGAAAAAATCCGACTCATGGAATCCATGGCACAGAAAAAGGGATTGATCGTCCAGAATCTTATCCCGCCAGCAGCCGAAGCGTATGCCGACCAACATATGATTGAAATCGTATTTCGGAATCTTCTTTCAAATGCCATCAAATTCACGGACCAGAACGGGACGATTAAAATTCGCAGTGTGGAGCATGATGAGTATGTAGAAGTGTCTGTTGAAGATTCCGGCATTGGCATGTCCTCAGTACAAATTAACACTGCCTTTTCGTTTCACCACACAACAACGACAGGTACGGATGAAGAGCGCGGAACAGGGTTAGGACTGTTGTTATGCAAAGAATTCGTGGAAAAAAACGGCGGAACAATTCGCGTGGAAAGTGTTTTCGGCAGCGGTAGTGTTTTTACGTTCACCATGCCGAGGTCAAAAAAAATATTATAAGAAACGTTGAATTCCGCAATAGTACTAAGCGATTGCGGGAAGATAACTACCACTCTTTGGATTCACCGATTTTCAAAATCCACACATCGTCTTTTGACAGTCGCTTCTGGGCAACAGCTGTCTCCAAGCGTCTCGGCGGCTCATCCATCGGCTCATCGGTCATCACAAATGCGCCCCAGTGAATCCCCAACATCTTTTTCCCCCTCAGATCGAGGAATGCTTGCACCGCATCCTCGGGATCCATGTGTACCGATCTCATTAGTTTCTTCGGTTCGTATGCGCCGATAGGAATCATCGTCAGGTCGAACGGACCGAATTTATTTCCGATAGTTTTGAAATGTGAACAATACCCCGAGTCCCCGGCGAAGTAGAGTCGTTTTTTCCCCAGCACTGTCCAGGAACACCACAATGTTTGGTTCCGATCATTCAACCATCGTCCCGAAAAATGCTGTGCCGGTGTGCAGAGAATCTTTAATCCTTCAACCGATGCTCCTTCCCACCAATCCAATTCTTCCAC
Source organism: Bacteroidota bacterium (assembly GCA_023229405.1). Taxonomy (GTDB): domain Bacteria; phylum Bacteroidota; class Ignavibacteria; order UBA10030; family UBA8401; genus UBA8401. Next base: position 7,856 of record JALNZH010000069.1, on the reverse strand, counting down.
GTTGCGAATCCCCCGCTCTTCAAACCAATCACGTACACGAAGCGGTACGAAAAATTTCACATTTGGATTCCTGTCCACCAATTCTTCGATGGACGATTCATCCAGATGATCATAATGATTATGCGAGATCAAAATAATATCAATCGGCGGAAGTTTTTCGATTAATAATCCCGGTTCGGATATTCTTGGGGTCCCCGCCCATTTAAGCGGACCGACACGTCCCGACCACACCGGATCCGTCAGGAATGTTTTCCCTTCCATCTGCACCAGCACAGTCGAATGACCGATCCAGGTAACTGTATACGGCCTGTGTCCATTGATCAGCGAACAGTCGTTGTACTCATGGGGAATTTCAATCCTCTCCGTTTCAGAAAATACTGCCGGAAGTTTTTTCAGAATCCATGGAGCCATTTCGGAGAATTCCGCTTCAACGAAATCCGGATCGGTATTGATAAATCCGTTCTCTCCATGATGCGGAGGCAGGGACGATCCTTCCTGAGCAATGGCGTTCATTGCAGGCAACATTAGAGGAGTGACAAGTATTTTTTTTAGGACAGTACGACGATTCATGATTAAAAATATGAACTAAAGTCTATCAAGAGCAAGGGTAAGTAGTGGTTCATTTTTAAGATAACGCCATGCACAGCTCCCGCCTGCTAAATAAAAATTTTTGTTGACGGGCAGGTGTTTCGACAACTTATCCCGGAAAAGATGATGCCTACCACCCCTGCAAGTATTCGTTAGTGATGTCAGGAAGTAGCCACTTCGTGGAAGCCCTCTTTTTGGAACATGACGGGTTTTTTTTATTAGACAAATCCACTTTCCATGGATATAGGCAACTAAAAATGACGGACAGCACTATTCACAACGGATAAACCGCTTCAGAGTTTCATCTTTATTCTTATTGAATTCACACTCTTTTTTCTCTATTCTTTTGAATCATTGAATCCTTTTCCGCTCCATGTGCATCTTAACTATGAAGATTTTACCAGATCATCATACTGACGCAGCGCTCATCGCCAAAGTAAAAAATGGGGATGAACGGGCATTTACACAATTGGTGAAGAAGTACGAACAGACCGTGTGGGGATTTGCATTCAAACTCTGCAGGGATAAACAAAAAGCGGAAGAATCGTTCCAGGATACATTTATCAATGTTTTTCGCAAGATCGACCAATTCGATTCACGATCGAAGTTCTCAACCTGGCTCTATACGATTGTTGCGAACAACTGCCTGATGCACCGGCGGAAACGGAAACTGGATGGTTTACTCGAATCGTTCGATGAGGCGCCTGATGTTGAGAATAGCGAAGTGCAGAAACAATTAGCGGCATGGGACGATTCCCCGATCGAAACGATGATGAATAAAGAACTGCGGGAACGGATGGATGCCGCAATTCAGGAACTTCCAGATGAATATAAAGTGGTATTTGTCTTGCGGGACCTAGAAGACAGAACAGCGGAAGAAACCGCAAAGATTTTAAAACTTTCTGTTCCGGCGGTAAAATCGCGGCTACGACGCTCACGGATATTTTTACGTCACAAATTGCACGACATGATGACAGCATGAAACATTCTCGTTCACAGACTAAGATACATGTTCATACGCTTTCCTGCGGAAAGGTGTATGAACATTTGTGCGACAATTTGGATTCGAAACTGGATTCCGAAGCATGCCGCCGCATTAAAGCACATATTAAGGGATGTAAAAATTGCTCGGCTTTGTTGGACTCATTGAAAAAAACTGTTTATTTATATAAGAAGTATCCCGCTCCCGAATTACCCGAAAAATCCCGAAAAAAACTCTTCGCCGTTATCCGCCTGGATAAGTCCAAAAATCGGGCTGCACGCTGAATCCTTTTTCCGATAGCTGCATCCTATCCACAACTCGCAGACTCAGAGCGAACCACGACAACTTTTACTACTAAGGAATTCATTATGAAAAACAATATTGGCAATGTCGAACGTCCGATCCGCATCGCATTAGGATTGTTCATCACTTCCCTCGCATTCTGGGGACCGGAAACATTGTGGGCTTTCGCCGGATTAATTTTTGTCGTCACCGGGTTTGTACGGTATTGTCCGATTTGGCATGCTATCGGCGTGGATACGAACAAAAAAATCGAAACTCAAAAAATTAAATAACCTCAAGGGAATATCAATGACAGAAGTATTGACGAAAGAAACTTTCCTGTCGAAAGTTTTCAACTACGAACAACATCAGGAATGGCAATATAACGGCGAACTTCCGGCGGTAATCGATTTCTGGGCGCCGTGGTGCGGCCCGTGCAGATTTTTAAGTCCGATCATCGACGAACTCTCCGGTGAAATGAAAGGACAGGTTCGGTTCTACAAAGTAAATACCGACGAAGAGCAAGAACTTGCTTCCGTCTTTGGGATCCGATCCATCCCGTCGCTTCTTTTTATTCCAAAAGAAGGAAAGCCGATGATGTCAGCCGGCGCGTTACCGAAAAATGATCTCGTCAAGATCATCAACGAAAATTTATTGAACAAGAAAGTGATTACTGTATGAAAACAGTACTATCTTCATTCTCTGTTTTTTTAATGATCGGGACGGCGATGATACTGTGGACGATATCACCAGTGCATGCCCAACAACTGACGGCATCCGTCGATATTTCGGCCAAAGCTGCACGCGTACTGCTGGCGAAAGACACCAATGTCGTGTTATTGGATGTCCGCTCACCGCGGGAATATAACGAAGAACGCATCGCAAACACACCGTTGATGCCGCTGCAATATCTGGAAAAGAGAATTAGCGATTTGAATCAATACAAACATAAAAAAATTGTGGTCTATTGTTATTCCGGCAATCGAAGCGAATTGGCTGTGGAGATCCTGCGAGAATACGGATTTAATGCTCTGAGTATGCAAGGGGGTATTTTACAATGGAAGGCGCAACAGTATCCAACTATTAGCGGAGCAGTACGATGACTTCTGAACAAATATTGTTATATGCCATCCTTGGCATCATGCTCATTTTTTACATTCGAAAACAATTGCTGGCGCGTTCAATCAACAATTATAATGGTGCACAAGCGAAAGAACAAATTCGTGCCGGCAGTATTCTGCTTGATGTCCGGACGGCAAACGAACGGAATTCCCGTTCACTTCCGTCATCCATCCACATTCCGCTGCAGGAACTTTCTTCGCGGATGAAGGAACTGGAAAAATATCGCGGAAAAGAAATTATCTGTTATTGTGCAAGCGGCAGCCGCAGTGTTTCTGCTGGGATTAAACTGAAAAAGGCTGGTTTTACTGCCGGAAACTTAACGGGAGGAATCGGATCATGGAATTTCTAAAACGATTGAATGTCTGGCAACAGCGCGGCATGGCAGCACTGTTGGGCGGTGTCGCCGGATATGCATATTATTACTACATTGGATGCGTGAGCGGAACATGTGCTATCACCAGCAATCCATATATTTCTACAGGGTACGGTATACTGATTGGAGCACTTTTGATCAATTCGCCAAAAACCAAATCCCAAGAGTCAGACAATGGAACAGACGACACCCCAACAAGTCAAAAAATTTAAAACGTTCACTTATCAGACATCGGTGGAATGGAAGTCGCACCGGCAAGGATTTCTTCAATCAGAAGGAAAACCGCAGATCGATGTTTCCAGTCCGCCTGAGTTTAAAGGCATTGCTGGGGTTTGGACTCCCGAAGATCTTTTTGTTGCGGCAGTGGAGATCTGTCAGATGTCCACATTCCTTTCGTTCGGCTCACGCAAGGGACTTCCTCTACGGTCATATAAAAGTTCTGCGGTAGGGACACTGGAAAATGTTGATGGGAAATACCGTTTTACTATCGTTGTTGTAAAACCAACGATTATTGTGGAGAACAGTTGGACAAAAGAGCAGGTGGATGAACTTGTGCGCACGGCACACGACAATTGCCTGATCGGAAATTCAGTTTCCACCAAAGTAATTGTTGAACCAAACATCATTATCGAATAACGTAGTTGTCGTCCACCGTAAAGATGGACAACAACTAATTCTTACCGAATGAAAAACTATGCACTACGGATTCTCAAAAACAGTTCCACTCTCTTTCGATCGGGTGATTGAAAAAGTGACCGAAGAATTAAAGAACGAGGGATTTGGAGTTCTGACGACCATCGACATTCAGGCAACACTGAAGAACAAGATTGGTGCAGAAATTCCCCGATATACGATTCTCGGCGCATGCAATCCGCTTTTCTCTTATCAGGCGGTGTAGATCGAGCAGGAGATCGCTTGCATATTACGAGTTCAACGCTTTTTCTTGGGGGATGTGATCGGCTTGGTGGCTTTCATCAAGCCTGGAGCGGCGGGAACTTCAAATTCGATCTTCTCGATCATCTCGGGGGATTCTTCACTGCTGTTCGTTACGGCAAAGACGGTCATTTTTTGCGCGGGGTACGGAACAAGCAGTGTTTTTAAAAAATCGATATCGTTCATTCCTCTGTTCAGCCACGGTTCATAATTCTTTGCGTCGAGAATTACCGGCATGCGATCGTGAATTTCCGAAAGCAGTTCGTTCGACGACGTAGTGATGATGGTGTAGGTAGGAAATTCTTCTCCTTCAACGTTTTTCCAAATAGAAAATAATCCCGCCATCATAAATGGAGAATGATCCTTCATGCGGATGAACATTTTTTGTTTCTGTTCCACCAGTTTTGCTTTGCCTCGGACGATTGCTTCGACGGTGTATTTTTTCCACTCAAAAAATCCATCCGCCGGAACGAGGCAGCGGGCGCTTTTAAAATACGGCGCATATAGTTTGCTGGAGTGAAGTGTCTCCGCTTTTGCATTGAATGTGGAGAACTCCGTCCTGCCATCTTTACTCCAATGCGGCACCAATCCCCAGCGCATCATCTGCACCTGGTACGAGTTGTCCCGCTGCGCTACCACCGGCATGAGGGCAGTCGGCCTTGCATCATAGCGAGGAATGAGACTGAAATCCTTCCCTTCATTGCGCCATGTCTGCAACTGAGCCGAGACTGCAAAAATTATTTTTCCATCAATCAGAACGTAACGGCCACACATAATATTGGGGATTTAAAATTCGTATAGAATGTTGAGAAATGTAGCGCTTTTCCTATATGGGAGCAAGAATCCAGACGGAACCTCTGCATTAAAAACAGCGTTTTTCGTATTATGTATCTAAAATTCTACGTACGCTAATATAACAATTTACAATATTGCCCATCCATCATCGTCTGATAATGTGAGCTCAACTGATAACAATACGGAAGATTCTGTGGTAAATGCGATCGCATTGAATAAGCGGCCTGAAGTGCATGTTGCAGCGGAAGAAACATTCCGGACGGAACGAAAGCGTCTGTTCGATTTCATCCGCCGTCGCGTTCGGACGAATGAGGATGCGGAAGATATTATGGAGGATGTCTTCTATCAACTGCTCTCCAGTTACAGCGTAACGGAACCAATTGAAAAAATGACGTCGTGGCTCTTCACTGTTGCCCGAAATAAAGTGATCGACTGGTACAGAAAAAAACGTCCTGAATCGCTCCCGCGCGATGCCAGCGATCCGTCGCTGCCATTAAATCTGGAAGACATACTCTACGATCCTACACAGAATCCGGACCGGGTGTTTGAGCGGTCATTGGTGTGGACGGAACTTTCGGAAGCGCTGGACGAACTGCCGGAGGAACAGAAACAGGTATTTGTACTGCACGAGTTGGAGGGAAAAAGCTTTAAAGAGATTGCAGAAATTACCGGCGAACCACAGAACACACTGCTTTCCAGAAAACGGTACGCGGTGCTCTACCTGCGGGAACAGCTGCAGGAGCTATATGATGAGTTTGAGTTTAACGGATAGATGAAACCTCAGGCTTCAACCTGAGGACTTGACTGAAGAAAAAATATAAACAACTCAGCCATAAAGGCTGTGGATACAGAAGAAGGAGATACTCAAATGAAATACTGGTGGATTGGAAAAATAACAAAGTTTGTCCTCTTCGTCATCGCAATGGTGGCGCTGTTCGGTTTTGCCGTAATGCAGTTGTGGAACTGGCTGATCCCGGAAATTTTCCAGGGACCGACCGTCACCTACTGGCAAGCAATGGGACTGTTGCTGCTTTCGCACATTCTTGTTCGTGGTTGGCACGGTGGTAGCGGCATGGGATGGAAATCGCACCGATGGAAACACCGCATGGAAGAAAAGCTTGCAGCAATGACGCCCGAAGAACGGGAAAAATTTAAAGAGGAATGGCGCCGCCGCTGCGGGCACTATCCGGGCGACGAAAAGAAAGAATCGTAAATAATAAATTATGTCATGCTGACGAATGTCAGCATCTTTTTAGGGAAGATGCCGAACCAAGTTCGGCATGACGTTTTGTTGAACCATTTAAATACATCGGAGAAAAAATGAATATCGGAATTCTCGGCACCGGCGGAGTTGCCCGCGCCATCGCAGCAAAGCTTGTTTCACTGGGACACACAGTTACACTCGGAACACGAAATGTTGAAGAAACAAAAAGCAGAACGCAAGGAGACGCTATGGGAAACGTCTCTTTTCAAGAATGGTTTGGAAAAAATTCTTCTATAAAATTGGCATCATACGCTGAAGCTGCTGCATTTGGCGAATTATTAGTTAATGCAACAAGCGGAATAGGATCATTAGGTGCGTTGACATCTGCGGGAGAAAAAAATCTGAATGGAAAAATTCTGATCGACATTTCTAATCCGCTGGATTTTTCAAAAGGTTTTCCTCCGTTTCTCAGTGTTTCAAATACCGATTCGCTCGGTGAGCAGATTCAGCGCGCTTATCCAAATGTAAAAGTGGTGAAAGCTTTTAACACACTCTCCAATCCTTTAATGGTGAATCCTTCGTTGGTCAATAACGGCGATCATACATTGCCGATTTGTGGGAATGATGCCGAAGCAAAAACAAAAGTTGTTGCTCTCATACAATCAATCGGATGGAAGAGTGAAAACATTCTCGATCTCGGCGACATCTCAAATGCCCGCGGAACAGAGGCATTCCTGCTCCTGTGGGTGAGAATGTTTGGCGCATTTAAGTCTCCGATGTTTCAATTTAAGATTGTAAAATAAACGCATCCTATCGCAGTACACAAGGAACTCTCGTGTCACAACATTCAACAATAAAACGAAAAAGAACTATGAGTCAAACGACAATGTATCTGGTTTGGATGGGAATTATCCTTACCGTGTACGGCATAGGTATTTCGTACATGGGATGGAGGCTCATCGCCCCTTTTCAATTGCAGGCGCCGTATAAACAACTCGCCTGGGGGGGATTGATCCTGATGTTCATGATCCCCTTCAGCACATTTATCTTTATGCGCTTCGCCGAACAGATCAGTGATTCACTTTCCTGGATCGGTTATCTCTCACTCGGATTTTTATCGTTTGTCTTTGTTTCTCTCTTCTTCCGTGATATTGTCTGGATGTTTGGAATCGGCGGGCAAAAAATATTTTCCCTCTTTTCTTCTGCACCAGAAACGGTGGATGCAGCAAAAAGGGAATTCCTGCTGCAAACAACCAATTTGGGAATTCTCGGTATTGCCAGCTCACTTACTGCATACGGGGTGTACGAAGCAAGAAAAAAACCGGGAATTGTCAATATCGATATTCCTATTGCAAAACTCCCGCAAGAATTTGACGGATTCAGAATTGTGCAGATCAGCGATATTCATGCCGGACTAACTATCAAACGGGATTTTATCGAAACCATTGCTGAAGAAGTAAAGAAACTTTCTCCCGATTTGATTGCATTCACCGGCGATATGGCCGATGGATCTGTTCCACACTTAAAGTATGATCTTGAACCTCTTGCCAATGTATATGCACCGCACGGGAAATTTT